>JAQTLP010000002.1 GCA_028714855.1 Phycisphaerae bacterium
CACTTGGAGCAGAAGAGCCGAACCAAGCTGTAAGAATTATTCCAGATGAGGAAGTGCCGGCAATTCTTGAACTGATAGCTAATGCCATCCGCGGGAATTACGAGCAAATCAAAACTTGGTCTGGAGAGATAGACGAAAAAATAACTTGGTTAGACACAGGAGAGAAAGTAAAAGAGATTTTTGAATTGACCGAAGAAACAGGAAAACTGCCAGAGGCTATTTTGCAAAAGGCAGAAGACAAAATTACGTTTGCAGTTGATGCAAACAAAAACCTTGTCTATGTCGATAAATTTCGAGAGAAGAACCAATTTCTTAATCCTGTTACTGGAGTCAATCTTGGAAGGAAGTCATCGCATCCTATTCAGTCGACCAAAATTGCCACGCCTAGTTATATTGTCGAGGCAAGACCCTCTAGTTTTGAAAAAAGTACCGGCCGTCTACTTTATAATAGGGCAGAAAAAAAGCCATTGAAACGTGAGCGGCAGACAGAGTGGTACAAATTATCGGATATTGGGGACCCGAGGAGAGCATTTTTCCCTGGTGCTGATTTTACCTGGGATACTCTCAACAATTTAATCAAAAGAATCAATAAGTATGGAATCATAGAGTTTAGTGGTTACAGATTAAAAATAGAAGAGCACAAAAAAGGTGATAATATCGAATATAAAATCATAGAGCCGGCGGTAGTGAACATGGAGCAAAGCAGGCCTGAGCACTACGCAATATTAACCATGGTATTTTCCAGCCGGGATGGCTTCAATATGACATACTGGGATGCCGCCACCGGAAGCGGTATGGTATTTCTAAAACATACCTGGGAATATGAGCTTGTGGACGGCATCTATTTGCCCAAGAGGAGGATAATAAAAACTTACGACACCAATGGAACAGTAACTGATGAATATGACTTTACTTACAAGAATAATAAAGTAAATCAGGGAATACCGCCCGAGACATTTACCTATAAAAATCTCGGCTTAAAAGACGGCGACAAATTCATCGATAAAATCGCAGGCAAGGAATATAAATATCAAGACGCCAATCTTGTCTTTGTCGCAGATGTAAACAAATAAGAAGCTAAGTACAGCCGCCATTTTTAATTTATCCCTCCACGTTCTCTGTGAATTCTGTGGCTAAAAAATCAATCAAAAACGCAGCTACCTTTTGACAAATCCGCAAATTCCGTAAATTTTTTTTAATCCTTTTCCCACATCGAGTTACGGGGGCCGAGCGACAAGCAACGAGCTCATTTTTCGCATCAATCGCGCAAGTTCCTTCAATTGTAGAGAAGCAGTCTCTCTATAAAGGAATTACTGATGAGCGGTTTCAAATAATCAATTAATACTGTTTGTAATTTGCTTTTCTTTTTTTCTCTGTGCTCTCTGTGGCAGACACGGAGATTTTCTGTTTATAGGAAAAAAATCAATCAAAATTATTAAATTACGCAAAACGAACCCAATTTATGGCGAGCAAACCCGAACCAATTTTTCCTCACCACGTCTGCGTGGCGGTATATTGGAGCGTGGCGGTCGAATCGGCCTCGATTTTCACTTCGAATCTGGCGGTATTGGCATCGCGTTTTTCGTAGTTATGCGTATTTTTGTCGATTGTCCAGTTCACCCATTGCGGAAACTTTTCATCGACAAAAACCGTAATCGGCTCAGCTTTTCTGTTTCTAAGCTCGATTTTATGTGTCTCTCGCGTCATACGTCTGTCGTGCTGGCTATCGACCTGCGTATATTCAGCGACCACGTCGAAGGCATTGCCTATATAAAGCAGCAGCTTTTCCTTGTTGGGCGTATGGTCGATTCTGTCCTCACCAACAAACTCCAGACTCTCATCGGCAGGGTCTTTCTTGAAGACGCGAACCTTGCCCTTAGGCAGCGCGATGCCGAGATTGTTTTCTTTTTTATTTTCAAACTCAAGCTTTATCTGAACCTTGCT
Organism: Phycisphaerae bacterium; assembly: GCA_028714855.1. Lineage (NCBI taxonomy): Bacteria > Pseudomonadati > Planctomycetota > Phycisphaerae > Phycisphaerae bacterium. The sequence goes on from JAQTLP010000002.1 coordinate 1,945, forward strand.
GCTTTGCTGTCCCCTGCCATACATCTGCTGCCCGCCGCGTTCATAAATATAAAGCTTCTTTACCGGCACGCCCAAAGCAGGAGTGATAAACTCAACCTGCTTAACCTGATTATTGTTTATGGTGCTCTTTCTGCCGAGAGTGTACATATGGTATTCCATAAACGGCTTTTCCTCGAAGCCGCCCCCCGCCGCTTCCGCCGCCATTTTGAAAACCATATCTCCTCTCGGACGCTGCGGTTCAGCGACTCTTCTGACATCGCCGGCAATCAGTTTTATGGTCGAATCCTTGTAAGTCGCGCCGCTTTTGTTATCGATTGTCACCCAGCCGGTGAAATCAATCTTTGTCTCGTCGGCGTTCAGGACCGCCGAATAATCGGCGTTCCAGTTGATTTGCCCGGTGGTATAGGTTACCTGGCAAAGCTGGTCGCCTTTTTCTTTCGCGTTCGCAAGCCAGACCAGCGTCGGCCTGGTGACCAAATCATCGGGCATTTCTTTCAGTGAAATCTCTTCTATGCTGCTTTTGTCTAAAATCTCGATATCATTTGCCTGGCTTTTCAATATTAAACTGTCGCCCATTGACGCTAAAAGCTGGCCGGTCGATTTCCTGCCCGGGTCGGCGCCGCTGCCCTTTAAGACAGCTGTAACATTTTTATCGATATAGCGTTTGAGCAGACTATCGGTATTGACGAGGTCGTACTCGTAGTTCTGTTCGAGAACAGACACCGCGCCTGGCGCGGAGAGGCAGCGGAAATTTACGCTGGTCGGGTCAATCGCCGAGGCGACATCGGTAAACTTGGCCGTATTGAGGCCCTTCTCGAAAGACATTTGCCGGGATTCCCTTACGACCGCGAAATTGTCGTTATAAATCGTCAGAGCCGTTCCCTGTTCATTCGCTTTCTGCGGTGCTGCGAAACCGGCTGAATAGACCATTATTAAGGCTATTGCTGAAAATATTATTCGCTTTTTCATGTTATTTGCCCCTTAAATTTTAATGAGTGTCAGATTTTCAGATGGCATTGTCGCACAGTTTTTGCTGCGCGTCAAGGCCGTTAGAAATTCCGTAACGAGGTGATGATACGATTTGTGCCGTAAATAAAACCGCCCCTCGGAAACTGCCGAAGGGCGGGGTTAATAGTTCCACTATTGGCTGCTTAGCAGGTCAATCTTCTTCCGGCTTTTTTGCGGCCTTATTGTCGGCTTTCTCGGCTCCGGTATAAGTAATTTTCGGATCACCAAATTCGGTTGCTTTAAAGCATTTGAGTTCGTCCGGCGAAAGAGTCGGCTCGATAACAATCCTCGGCGTTATGAAAATAAGCAGCTCGCTGGTTACAGTTTCTTCGCTTATATCCGAAAACATGCTTCCCATAACCGGCACATCGCCGAGGAACGGTACTTTTTTAATTGTTTGGTTAACCGTCCTCTTGCGAAGCCCGCCAATCACGACAGACTGACCGTCTCTTACCAGCGCTTTTGTGTCAATTCTACGGGTGTCAACAGTAGGCACAGTCCCCAGGGGCGTAGCAGCGGCTTTTGATCCTTTTTCCGTAACAACGCCAAATTCCGGGACTATCTGTAATCTTATCATACCACCTCTTGTAACATGCGGCGTAACCTTAAGTTTAGTACCGACTTCTTTAAATTTGACAGACGTCAGCGAACCGCCGGCGGAGGTATCGCTTTGCTCGGTATAGGGAATTTCACTTACGATCTCGAAATCAGCAACTTCATTATCAAGCACCAGAATATGAGGGTTAGCAAGAAGCTTGGCGCCAACATTTTTGCTCAGAAGGGCCAGCGTTATCTCTGCATTAACCGAATCGAGAAGACCAATGCGTATGGTACCACCGGCATCCACATCAAACGTGCCGCCCACATAGGGATTACTTTTTCTATAGGCGTAATTCTCTACACCGCTCGCAGTTCCGGCGTCACTATCCTGCCAACTCGTGGCCGTTGTTTTAGTATTAACGTTAGTTGTGCTGGTTTTAAGAACTTCGTTAAAGGTGTCCACCTTACTACTCTCCGTTATCGGGTTGTTTCGGCCGAGGCTCCAATCCGGCGAGAGGTCGAAACCTTCTGTGGTTTGTATGTCATAGATTCTTACCTCGACCATTACCTGTGGTGTGATGCGGTCAATTTCGTCGATGAAGGTATCTATGGCCTTGATTGTGCTTGAGGTATCGGTAACGATTATATTACTGGTACCGGGGTTGGATGATATTGAACCTCGCTTTGAAATAAATTTTTTCAAAGCATTTTCGACTTCTGCAACATCTGCGTAGGTAATCCGATAAACCCTGTTATCAAGGATTTCGCCCTTTTGAGCAATTTCATCAACGGGTGCTATTCTTACCATATTTCTGTCTATAACACTGCCATATCCGTGCACAGCAAGAATATTATCCAGCGCTTCTATCAGCGGCACATTTGTAAGTTTAGCGGTTACATTGCCGGTAACACTGGGGCTTTTGATAATATCTACGTTCGCTTGCTCACCCATCATCCTTATGACATCTTCAATAGGTGTGTTGATGCAATCGACGCTTATTGGTTTGAGCATTCGCTGCTGAAGAGTCGTTTGGACATGCTCCAGCGTGGTTTGGTCAACGGGCTGGGTTATTGTGACCTCCATTTTATTCGGGTCCCCATCACCATTCTGGGCAACAGCGATAACGCAGACCACAATAACGAATGCAAGAACCGTTAAAAACCTCAATCCCTTATAATTTGTATCAGGGCTTCTCATAATAATTCCTTTCCAGGTCGGTTGTTAAGCAACACTCTTCCTATCGTTGAACATTTTGTATCCACTTTTTGTTGTTTGCCTCAAATTCAACGCTATTTTCATTTATTTTCGTGACGACTACATCCAATATTTTATCTCCCTGATGCACTATCTGGTTGCCAATAAGCGCAGACGGATTATCCCGGCTATAGACAATTCCTTTCACGACTAACTCACCTGTCCCTGTCTGGCCCGCGACTGAGCCGAATTGCATAGGGTCACGAAGTGTTGTCGGATAGGGACTCGGAATCTGCCAGTCAACTTTACTATTAGAACCGCCAGCAACCCTTACCGGCTCGAATGTTTCAGCCCCAGTTATCTTTCGCGAAGGTACACTAAAAGCTCGAATAAACAAGAAAATCAAGACAATAAAGAGAACAGGAGCCAATATCACCATCATCTTTTGCTTTGCGGTAATAACTCCCTGTTTTGACGCAAAGAGCTTGTTTTGAACCTGCTCGAGGGTCCGCCGCCAGGAGATTTTCTCCACAGCTTTTTTGACTGCTTTTATGATGGTATTGGCCTTAGATTGCTCGGCCGGAGCCGCTTTGGGCGACGGCTGCAAAGGCTGCTCGAATTTCGGCTTCGTTGGAGTCATATGGCTCGGAGCAGGCGGTTTTTGAGCGGGTGGTTCTGGCGCAGGCACAGCAGAAGGCCGCTGCGCGCCGTCGTTCTTTGGAAGTGACACTCCATTAAAAATCGCTGAGACTTCCTTGTGCAACCCTGCCTTATACTCTAACATTGCCTGCCTCCTCAACCAAAGCCCCGCCGATGTTTATCTCCTCGGCTAAAGCCTTACCATTGATTATCTCATCAGCCAAAGCCCTGTACTCAACAGACCCCCTGCCTCCTGGGTCGTAAGCAAAAATGGACTCACCGGTACTTGGGGCCTCAGCCAGTCTTACACCCCTGTGAATAACCGTATCAAATACCAAATCGCCGAAAAACTCCCGCATTTGCTGCTGAATCTGCTTGCTGAAAATAATCCTGTCTTCAACAAAAGTCAGCAACAAGCCCAGGATTTTCACATCACAAGGATAGAAATGCGTTCTGATAATGTTCGCGGTCTCGAACAATTGTTTCAGGCCTTCCATTGCATAGTAGTTGACCTGAACCGGCACAACGACATCGGTGCCGGCCACAAGTGCATTGAGCGTCAACAGGCCAACCGACGGCGGGCAGTCAATAACACACATTTCATATTCGTTGTCTATTGTTTTGAGCTGCTCGCTCAAGACTAATTCTTTTTTGGGTACGTCGGCCAATTCAAGCTCTGCACCCGAAAGCAAGATATTGCTTGGTGCCAGGCCAAGTCCCTCAACGCTGGTGTCTGTTATAACTCCAGAGATTGGGATTTGCGTTTTGGTAAGGACATGATAAATGGTCTTGTCAAGAGTTTCGGGGTTACAGCCAAGTCCAAGTGTGGCGTGGCCCTGGGGGTCAAGGTCAATTATCAGCGTCCTCTTGCCTTTCCCTGCAAAGGCAGCAGCAAGGTTCACCGCAGTAGTTGTCTTACCACAACCGCCTTTCTGATTTGCTATTGTTATTGTTCTCATTTTTACTTTACCTCAAGAACTTACCGATTCTTTTAACTGTCCTGTGTCCTTCTGACAAAAACCACCAAACTCATCTTAACTTGACGGTCTGCACTGTCCTTATATGAGCGAGTTATTGCGAAACTATCTACAAAGATGACCGGCCGATGCCTCTCCAGGGCATTTAGTAAGGCAGCAAACTGGTTAAAATCCGTCGTTAAGAAGTTAACCTCAATCCGACTCTCAAATATGTATTTATCAGACTCTGTCGGGGTTCTGTTGTCCCTTTTATTAGTTTCAATGCTAAATGAAGTAACTTCTTTCGCATTGGCGATTTGACTTATATCGAACGTTACATCAGTCGAATCTTCGAAATCAACAACAAAATCCTTCAATTTATCCCGTAACTGTTCGATTTGTTCATTCAACTGAACCTGTGTCTCCTTCTGTGTTGCTCTCAGCGCGGAGCTGTACATCTGTTTTTTCTCTTCGAGCAGCCTGTTGAGCTGTTCTTTGCTATTCTTCTGCGGCGCCAACATGAGCATATAGGCAAAGAAAAACAATACGAAGCAACTCATCCATGCCAAGGCTACTTTCGTAAGATATTTTCTGTAAACTGACTTCATAAAAACCTGCTACAACTACGGTTTAAAAATGCAATCTATCTCGTAAGAAACAACCTCTTTGCCTTCAAAAGTGTCGGTTTTTTGCGAAATTACGACATCCTCAAGCTTCGGTGCAAGCAAAGCTGAAAGGCGAAGACGGTCCTTGAAATCCCTGACCGCTTTGTCATTGTCGGCCTCCGACCTTCCGCTAACACTCATCTGTAATGTGCTTGCCGGAACGCTGACATCAATCATCGTGTTTGGGTCATCCATCTGTGGAACCTTTTTGGTTGCAGAGCGCTGCTTTACCTCAAGCTTGGTCAAGATCATTGAATCGGGCATACTCTCTACCACAGTCGCCAGAACAGGCGACCATTGAGTATGCCTGCCGGCAGAGGACAAAGCTTCTGATAAACAGTTATTTATGCTGTTTTTCTCCCTCTCGAATGATTCCTGCAGTTTCACAGCGTCCGACAATTTGTCAACGTACCTTTCGCAATTAACTATTGCCTGCCTTCTCGATGAGATGATAATTCTATCACTCATATAAAACCCGAGCATTATCATTGCGGCAAAAATGGGCACTGCAAACGCCACGGCGGCTATAATTAAACCCCAAGGCCCGCTCCTTATCGGAATACCCTGTCCCTTTAATAAATCCATCGTGAACATATCAGACCGCCCTCATCGCAAGACCTGCCGCTACCACCATCTCAGGCCCATTTTTTTTGAGAATGTCTCGACAGTTTTGGTTTCCATCGCAGGACGCTTTCTCAAGCGGATTCCACAACACAGTTCTGGCAGGAAGACGTTTATCCAATAACTCGACAAACCTCTTGACCGGAGCAAAGCCACAGACAAATATTTTTTCAACAACGGTTGATTTCTCCTGAGCCGTGTAGTATCGCAATGTTTCAGTTACATCGACAATCAATTTCTGACAGCCCTTCTCTAAACTGTCACCGAGATCTATTTCTGGTCCCGCCGGATTTTCACTGCCGAGCAGGGTTTTCCTGACAGCGTCCGTTGAAACATCCTTTTCAGCGGCAATATCTCTAACTATTGTCCCGCCGGCGCAGGCTATATCGCGAATAAACGGCACAGCATTAGCCCCCATAATTGCCAGAGTTGTGTAAGTGTTGCCGATGTTCAAAATAGCTGTTGTCCGGCCGGCTTCGGTTTTTTCGTATTTACTGAAGCAATTCAAAAGTGCCAATCCGTCAACATCCATCAAAACACAGTCCAGAGATGCTTCCTTGACAAGTTGTTTCTTTCTTTCTATCAGCTTATTCGTCGCCGCTACTAATATGCCACAGATATTATTCTCTCCACCAGGCACCAATTGGTAATCAACGGCACTGTCGTCAACGTTAAACGGACAAACCTGCGAAGCTTCAAGCATAACCGCTCCCTGGGCTTCTTCGGGCGGCAATGAAGGAAACTTGAAATAGCGTACTGCGACTTCCGGGCCGCTTACGCCGCAAACAGCCAATCGCGTCTGAACCCCGGCTGACTGAAGACATTCGCTAATTGCCCTGACGATGTTTATTTCTTTTTGCTTGCTGTTGGTTTCCGTTCCATTGGCAATGTCAGCTATGCCGGCTGCGGTAACGACGTAGTTGGTATCATCCTTGTGCAACTGGATTATTCTGACCGTGGAAGAGCCAATATCAAGCCCGAGGACTTGCAGCTTCTCAATGTCAAATGCTCGTCTCCAATCCAGGTTTCTGGCTCTTTCAACCGAAAGATTAAATAATCGTTTCAAATCCAAGTTCATAAATCCTTCAACCAAACCCCAGCACTTATCAAGCGTGAGCATAAGCTCAACAGGTGCCAGACAAAAAATCCCGGAATAGAATTTCCCTCAACATCCCTATTTCTCCCACAATATCGCTATAATCCAACTCCGAACGCATAATACATAGTTCTTCATCGGCTTAAAAAAGCGGGTGTTTTACTTAGAAATTACCACACACGGGTTTCCATAGGTTAGTGTCGTGATTTTAGCGTGTGAGGTCTTATAAGTATCGTGGTTTTAGCCTGCAGATAAAGATTTCGAACATCAAGCAAGTCTCTATCGCATCAAGGATTGCAAAATCGAACACCCGCAAGGGACTTAAAGGAGAGCTTTTGAAAAGTTATCGGTCGTGGGGTTTAATGGCACATAGTTTTGGGTTTCCGCCAAGCTGGGCCCTCTTTTTCTACCCGCAATCTGTCAGGATTTCGCTGCTAATTATTAGTCGCCTAGTCGATAATCATGCCAGCCGGCAGGTGCAGGAATATATTTACCTCTCAACCAGATATCGCCCGGCAAAACACCTTCGAGCAATCGTTCATCCGAATAATAATATTTAAGGAAACCATCGTAGCCAATCACACCGACGACCCCTCTCGCAGCTTCGGCAATAGTTCCTCGTACAATAAGGTCGTCCTGAATCCCGCTCTCTTCCTTTCTACCGCCGTAACCGTTCCAATAGACATTTTCAGCCCCCCATCCTCCACCGCCGACCGTCAGAGACGTCTCCACTACCATCGGGTCCGGCAAATGTCTTTCGTATATTTCGGCGTCCTGCCAGACTGTTCGCCGATTTCGTCCTCTGCCGGTTGTTACCCATATGCCGGCATCATGCCGACCAATAGGAACGTAATCATACCCGAAAACTGTCCTGGGTGGGCCGGGATAATCGTTGGTCCAGTCTTGGTCATAACTGGACATACCCGGGTCAACAACTTTTATTACGCCCTGAGCAATCAGTCCCAGTACGTTGGGATTATCCATTGTCGGTCTGCCGTTGGCATCGTGCGGGCCATCAACTACTACAGAGTCAGCAACCCAGATATTGTCTGTTGCTATGACGGTAATCTTGCCTTTTACCACCTGGTCACCACCGTGGGCGGCTTCATCACCACCAATAATTACACTACCGTCAACAAAAATCTGACCGCCCGGTTCAGATTCCACCCCGCCAAATGATTGCGATACGTATGTTTTCTCCACTGGTATGGTGGTCCTCTGGCCGCCGTGAGGCTTATAATGATAGGCGTAAATATCATACCTTTCAGACCGCCTCCCATCGGTGCCGGGCTGGATTTTAAAATCCAATGTCTTGTAGTCTCTATTCCTCTGATAACCACTGACCGTACAATCATCGGTTATACGGATTTTGCCAACACCGTCTTCGACAAAAAATTCGAGCTGAACAGCGGGGTTAGGTCTGCTGACCGGCGCATGTGCCACCGGCGTGAACTTGTATTCGTCTTTTGTGCTGTCTTCGAAGCGATCGACCTTGGTCTGGATGGAAGCTTCATCTGTTATTCTGCTCTCAGGCTGGTTAAAATAAATCCCACCGTCGAAAAGCCCTATTACAGATGTGTATTTATCCGAGCCGCCATCGGTATATCTTGACTCACCCATAGCTACAGATTGCAAAAATTGCGGGCTGCCCGATATATAGATGTCCCTGTAATCCGGATGGTCATGCAGGTTGTTAATGTGCAGCGGCAGGTCAATTATTTCATTGGAAGCGAAGTATACCTCCATAGTGCTGGTACCTCCGCACAGAATTCTCGACATTCCCATATCCCAGCCGCTCGCCGCCTGAAGCACTAAAACGTCCACCGTCCTGTTGAAAGTGCCGCTATGGCCGTTGGAAATAACCCTGTAAACGGGACGGCTTCCTGAAAATGTAAAAAGCGAGATATGATAATCACAATCGCCGTCCGGGAAATTCAGCACACCGGTTGTTCCCGGCACAGCATCCTGCAGCGCACTTAGCATATCCTGCTGCTGGCCCATCCAAAAAATTGCCTTTTCATAACCGGCCTCAGCGGCGAGCATCGCGGCCGTCTCGTTTCTCAGCAGGAGTGCTCTGTGTCTGACTCCGTAAGCGATAGTCAACAGACCCACTCCCAAAGCTGACAAAACAACCAAAGACACGACGACCAGAAAAAGAACCGAGCCCTCTTGTTTCCTCCGGAAGAAGGAAATGGGACAGTTTTGAGTTTTGCGTTTTGAGTTTTGAGTTCTCATGATATCCCAGCTTCGACTAACTTTCTAAATACTTACCTTGGCCATATATTTCGCAACAACGTAGCTGTCATGACCTTGACAGTCTCACCGTCTGCGGGATCTGTCAGAGTAATATTAATTCTGACCGACCCCTGCCCCACGCCGTTTAAGGTTGTGTGGCTGAAAGCACCGATACCAGGATTAGTGCTGACATTTTCTGCAAGAACCGTCGTGGTTATATTCGAGGTATTTCTGCTACCGCCGGCCAGCACGGCCCCCGGCGGATACGGGCCGTAGTCAACCTTCAACAGGCCATCTTTTACATAAAAGAGAGCATAAGCTGTCGCTGTCTTTGCAACATTCATCACCCCGTGGCTGTCGGTTTCGTCGAGATCAACATCCCAGTATTTGAACTCCACCGCATTGCCGGACACCACCTCCTGCGGGTTCCCTGTACTCGGCACGGCGGGTGTAAAAGTGCTACCATTTATGTTATAGATTATGTAACTAAGACGGTTGGCCTTTCTTCCCACACTGCCGAATGCTATCGTAACATCATAGGCTTGCAACCTTATTTCCCTGTTGGCGGAGGTGTAGGCTTTCTGCCAGGTCCGATTGCCAGTAACAAGTAAGCTCCCAATCGCCAACACAATTATCAAGCTGATGACCATAGTAATAGCCAACTCGACCAAAGTAACACCGGAACGGAACCTGTGTCCCATATTTCGTACCTCGTATCCTGCATAAATCCGATTTTGCATTTTTACCCGCCTGATGCATCAAGACGAACATAAGTAGTCAGAGCAAGAGATAAAATATTCTCCAGGTAACTTTCCGGAAACGTCATATTCCCATGGTTGTCGATTTCTCCAAATCTCACTACAACAGCAAGCTGCCGCAGTTTTATTTCTGCTATGGAGTCGTCAGCAACGTCCTCCCATCTGAGCGTAACCAGCATCGGCAAGCCATCAACTACGATAGCATATGCATAATTATGCAGTGGACTGCCCAATCCCCCACCGTGTCCCTGACTCCATTGGGAGGGTATGAATAAGCGGGGTGAAAAGCCCAGTCCCAGCGCAGCCAAGTCATAATCTTCTGAGCCGCCGGTGCTCTTCCAGTCTTCGAGCAGTAACAGTGCGGTGCGCACAGCAATGGTTTCCGCACGGGCTATCCGGACGTGTCCGACGGTATAATATTGACTACCCAAAGCGCCTAAGGCGGCTATGGATAGAATGGCCATAGCCAGCATTACCTCAATCAGGGTACCTGCCGACGCAAATTTGGGTCGCTTAACAGTCATAATCTAACTCCGAACGCACAATGCATAGTTCTTCATCGGCTTAAAAAAGCAGGTGTTTTATTTAGAAATTACTACTCACGGGTTTCCACAAATTAGTATCGTGATTTTAGCATGTTAGGTCCTATAAGTATCGTGGTTTTAGCCTTCAGATAAAGATTTCGAACATCCGGTAAGTCCCTATTGCATCAAGGCTTGCAAAATTGAGCAACTGCGAAGAAATTAAAAAGGGCTTTTGAAAAGTTATCGGTTGTAAGGTTTAAGGGGATGCAGCTTTCTATTTCTATCAGCAATCTGACGTAATTTATCCGTTTATTATCAGTCGCTTGCTCGACAATTACGTCAACCTGGAGATGTCTCGCCGTTTGCATATATTGGCTTTATGGCAATTCTTCCCAGTCTGTTAGTTCGCCGCTGAGAATAATTCCAGTTCCTTTTGGAAGGCCAGGCGGCTGCGTACTCCGGTCCCAGACCCGGTCATCATAATTAACTATCATCTGATAATGCTTTAGAGTGTTAACTTCTGTTGAGGTCAGAACTGCTCCCGTCACGGAGTCATACCATTTGTTGGTTGAAGGGTTATAGCGGGCCGGCCTGCGTTCATCTACCCAACGCCCCCACCTGTCCCGATACCTATCCGTGTACCAGTCCCGCTCAATCGAAACGTTGTTCAATGCGGAAAGGTTACCCATGACCGTAAAGCCGATCTTGGGTTCCTCCAATATGGTGGTGTCAATGGCGGTATTGTAAAGGAAGTCATTGGCTGCGAACATCATTGCCGAGACATAGCCCACAGTTCCATTAACAGGGTCGCCGAAATAGATGTTGCCTCCTTTGATAAGCTTACCCGAACCGTTGTATTTGCCTAACGCCACCAGACCCAGCATGCTGTCTGCATCTGCATACTGCAGATTATCGCAGAGGTGGATATTTCCCGTCGCGACGATTGTCACTTTTCCGTCAATCAAAAACCCTTTTGTCTTGTCGCTGTGAACCCACAAATCGCCATCCACGTAATAGACCCTGTCGGCGCCCATGTGCAGGGGCGTTGCCCCGGTAAAGGGAGTCCCGTCTATGAAGCCGCTGGACGGCTCGAAGAAGTAGTCATCCACGTTTATCGTACTGGCGCATGCGGCCCTTCTAGTTCCGTCGCTTGGATTTATCTCAAAGACGTCTCGCAGTTCATTGCCGGCCGGCAGGTATCCTTGAGTAACGCCTGCGTCTGCAAAGATTTGGCTGACATTATGCGTATTATTTACGGCATAGTCCATACCCACTAAGTCGGGAGAGGCCTGCTGCCCGGAGTGCTCGGCAATATCTCCGGAAATCGTCGCGCTGTCATAGAGATTAACTTTACCAGTGGCGCTAACGTCTCCATTAAGCCCATAGGTATTGGGAGTGGGGGCGTGATCGACCTTGCTTTGCTCGTACAAAGCGACATCGCCGTCAACAAACATATTTCCGTTAACTATATCTTTGCCGCCCTGTGACAAGAGGACGGGCTGTCCCCATTGGTTTACCCCCATACTCTGAACGGGATTGCCTGTTCCCCTTAACATAAGCGTCCACGCCGATCCGCCCGCGCCGCCGGCGTATATGGCGTTTTCGTATGGAGGAGCAAGAAAGGACACCGTTACCTGTATTCTTTTTACCTGTCCCATTACTGTTCCGGTTGCAACAGCACATGGTTCGCTCCCGCTAATGTCAAAATCAACGCGGTAATTTCCTTCTCCCAACGCTGTCTCTGGAATGCTTGCAAATTGTCCACTTGCGGCGAATACTCCCAATCCTGCTTCAGCTAAGTAGAATGCCTTGGCCTTGTTAACATCCTTCCGAGCCAATACTGCCTCACTGTCAGCTATACTAAGCACGGAGAACCCTAAAATGGTAAGGATAAGAATAAAGACTATCACTGCAACAAGCACTATACCCTTGTTGGATTTTGACACTCTGATTTTCATCTCACACCACCATCCCTAATTTCGTATCATTACTGTTGATACAAAATACGTTTGCACATCACCATCTTGCAGCCCGAGGTCTATTGTTACCGTATCATTCACATCATCCACATTAAACTGTAAATTCTGCACATCATCCACTATAGCAGATGGCGGGCCTGGTACCACCTGGCGTTGAAGCGTATCTTGTCCATTGTTCAGCTGAAATCTTGTGGTGTTCCCTGCCGCGTCTGTTACTCTTATGGCCTTGCCGCCGGCTTCCAGTTTCACATCCGCTGCACTTTTAATAGATTGGCTCATTACAAGCATAGCGTACGAAGCGTCCCTTTGCAGATTTACCTTTTTCCAGGCTTCATTCCAGAATGTCTGACCTCTAACTATAATTATGCCGGTTGCGAAAATTATAATAGCGCTTGCTATAATCCCAACCAAAAGTTCTGTAAGAGTGAAACCTTTTCGTGATTTTGTTTTCATTTTCATAGAATACACCTAAGGAGCAATGCAAGTGACTATAGTTACATCACGTGATTTATTTCCATGCAGCCAGCTGACAGTAACTGTGACCTCTTTATAAGGGCCGGCACTCACCGTGTTCACACTCCGGTTGTAAGATGCATCGTCTAAAGCAATAGGACCATCCGTTGTGGTGCCTGCTGGTATGCTGGCATAGTCGCCTGCTTTTAACTCTTCTAATTTCTGAGCAGCCAGGTAGGTGGCTGCGCGATAATGTTTCTGCAGACTAATATCGCTTTTCCCGAAAACAAAGAGAAAAGAACTTCCTGTTATTGCAACCATAGTGATTAAAATGGCTGTCATTACTTCAACTAAAGTAGATGCCGCCATCTGCCTGCGTTTTTTAACGGTCATAATCATTTTGCTTCCACTTTCACAAACAGCAGGGCTTTGTGCCTCCTGTTTTGTTTAATAAGGAGGCAGTGATCGCCCTCTTTCAGTTGATAAGAAAATTAGAATAATGCACACTGAAGGGTTTTCCTCTCTTTATGTCCTTCCTAATTAAAGTATACGCCGGAAAACCATCAAAGCAAAGTTGTTTGTCACAGAGAGCCAATTTTGCCCCAGATGCGTTGAGCATTCTTAACCCCCATCATTGGTTCACCCCTGTGCCGTTATAGGACCCGCCGGAAATAGCGGATTTGTCCGCACCTTTCAGGCAAAAGGGAACCCAGATAAAAACGGCGTCGGAAACACAAGAGTTTTTCATCCTTCGTAATAAAGCCAGCGTGCTATTTAATCAAAGATGGCTATACGACCATAGCCATCATTACTTCAATCAGAGCAACTGCCGCCGCAGATTCGGGCCGCTTAACAGCCCTGTCCTCTCTATCAGTTGCTCTAAAATAAGACCTTATTTATAGGCGCTCACTTATTCAGAATAAATATACAATAAGCCCTTACGGCGTTTCCGTCCAAGTACCTGCCTGATTCAGTGTAATCGCACTAGGACTTGTGATGCCTGTACCAGTATTGGTGGCCCTGATTGTAAATGTCAACTCAGGGTCAGCCCCTGCCGTAAAAGCCGAGGTTGTAACCGAATAATTGGCAATGGTGAAATGCGTCCCGTGAAGGTCGCTGGCGCTGAATCCCAGGGTCGCCAGCGTTGGTAAATTTGCTCCATACGTTCCAGCCGCACCCTTCTCAGCAGAATAGGCACGCAGCGATGCGGCGATGGTGCCCAGCGCGGCCTTTCCTTCCGACCACTTGGCTGAATCAATTCGGCCCCGCATAATCGGAATTGCCACCGCTGCCAAGACGCCGACGATGAGAATAACCACCATCAGCTCTATCAGCGTAAAACCTTTTCTGCTTCTCACTTTGACTTCTCCAAATATCGCTTCACTCACTCTTACTTCGATTTAGAGCAACTGTTGCAGCGGATTTGGACTGTTTAACAGCCCTGTCCTCTCCCTTCAGTTGCTCTCAAATAAGACCTTATTTGCAATTCAAACAGAATAAACCTTACGGCGTTTCCGTCCAAACACCTGCCTGACTCAGTGTAACCGCAGAAGGACTTGTGATGCCTGTACCAGTATTGGTGGCCCTGATTGTAAATGTCAACTCAGGGTCAGCCCCTGCCGTAAAAGCCGAGGTTGTAACCGCATAATTGGCAATGGTGAAATAAGTCCCGTGAAGGTCGCTGGCGCTGAATCCCAGGGTCGCCAGCGTTGGTAAATTTGCTCCATACGTTCCAGCCGCACCCTTCTCAGCGGAATAGGCACGCAGCGCTGTACCTATGGTGCCCAGCGCGGCCTTTCCTTCCGACCACTTGGCTGAATCAATTCGGCCCCGCATGATCGGAATTGCCACCGCCGCCAGGATGCCGACGATGAGAATAACCACCATCAGCTCTATCAGTGTAAAACCTTTTTTGCTTTTCATTTTGATTTCTCCTAAAAAATGTCTCAAGATTATAAGTTTCTACCCTTTAGTTTTTCGCTTCATCTATCGGTCAAATTCACCAGTGACTGTACTAGTTTTTCGACTTTACTTATCGCCTTTTCCCTAACAATGCCAAGGTCCGCTTCTGCTGCCGGGCTAGCTTGCCATGTCCGACATTGTGAAAATCGGCAGATACATCGCAAGAACTACCACCAGCACAATCGCTCCAACAGTTACAATCATTATCGGCTCAAGCATACTCGTCATGAAGGTTATTGTGGAATCAACCTTTCGTTCGTAATGGGTGCTGGTTCTTTCAAGTACTGATGCTAATGAGCCGCTTTCTTCGCCTACCTGTATCATTTTGATGACCATATTAGGGAAAAAGCCGACTGCGGCCATACTCAAGGAGATGTTTAAGCCTCCGACAATACGTTCTTTGGTTCGTGTTACGGCCGACTTTATAATTTCGTTATCGGTCATTCCGGAGAGAATATCGAACACATCAAGCACCGAAACGCCTGCTGCCACCAAAGTCGACATCGTTCTGCAGAACGTTACAATAAATGCCTGTTTGATTACCTTGCCAAATAAAGGTATGGACAGAACGATTCTGCTGAAGAAATGATGGCCTTTTTGGGTCTTGGAGGTTAAAACCGCAAAAACTATCACGAAAAGAATGGAGCCGATAATGTAGTGGAGGTTGTGTTGTAGAATACTGTAAACCGCCATGAAGCCCCTGGTAAAAGCGGGCAGTTTACCGCCTATCTGGTCAAATATAACACGGAATCGCGGAATAATAAAAGCCATAATGAATATGACTATCAGCACTATAAATCCGAGCACAAAAATGGGATAGGCTATTGCACCTTTAACTTTTCTTGCCAATTTATCGCGGCTATCAAAATACTCCGCCAGTCTGCGCAGCACCTCCGAGAGATTACCGCTGGCCTCTCCGGCTAATATCATCGCATAAGCCAGCCGGTTAAAAACCTTCGGATATTCCAAAATACTGTTCGAAAAAGTCTCTCCCTTAAGCATTTTTTCCAAAATCTGTTTTAATATTGTTCGAAGCTGCAAATTGTCCACGTCTTCACTAATGGTCTCCAAGGCCGTGGGAATAGCAACTCCTCCCTCTACCATTGTGGTCAACTGCCAGCAAAGTGCTGCCAAGTCCGCCGATTTGATTCGCTTGCTGAAATCTGTCAGGTGCTTTTTTGGGGTGTCCACCGCTATCTCGTTGACAGAGACAGGAGTAAGCCCCTGTTCACGAAGCCAGCCAAGTAAATCATTTGAGGAAGAAGCATCTTTGAAGCCTTCCTTGCGCTGCCCTGACGAATCCCGAGCGATATATTTGTAGTTTTTCATTTATCAGACCTTACCTAAAATTGCCTGGCATTAATTCGCTGCTTTAAGGCTTCCTCGCAGCTATATATTATCGGCGTCTAAAAACCTCAAGTTCACTAAAAAATAGAGCCTTATTATTTCACTCCTATGTCTTCCGTAAATGCCGTGCTAAGGACTTCTTCTGCGGTAGTTAAGCCATTCATCATATTACTGATGCCGCTTTCAAATAACCCGCCATAACCCTTTTGACGGGCCGCTGCTCTAATTTCTCTTTCATTTTTGCCGTTAATGATCATTTCGCGAATATCTGAATCCATTACGAGGAACTCAAAAATCGGCAAACGCCCCTTATACCCTGTGTTCCCACAGGCGCCGCAGCCCTTTCCGTGATGAAAGACAGTGTTTTTGGCCTGCTCCGGGTCAATTTTCAGGCGTTTAAGAACATCCGGGCTGAGCTCGACTGGCTCTTTGCATTTCTCACAGATTTTTCGAACAAGTCTTTGGGCAACGATTAAGTTGAGCGTTGAAGCCAGCAAATACGGCTCAATTCCCATATAGATAAACCTGCTTATCGCACTGGGCGCATCGTTGGTATGGAATGTGCTCAGAACCAGGTGGCCGGTCAAAGACGCTTTTATTGCGATTTCAACCGTTTCTTTGTCCCTGATTTCACCTATTAAAATTATGTCCGGGTCCTGTCTCAAGATTGCCCGCAAACATGTCGCAAAATCGAGATTGATTTCCGGCTTGATTTGAATCTGGTTAATACCGGCCAGACGGTATTCAACCGGGTCTTCAACCGTGGTAATGTTTTCCGTCGGGTCCCTCAGGTAATTTAACGCCGCGTATAATGTGGTGCTTTTACCGCTGCCGGTCGGCCCGGTGACAACTATGATGCCGTGGGGCTGAGACAATGCGGTTTTAAATTCTTCGAGACGTTTTGGTTCAAACCCCAGCTGGTCAAGGTCATGGCTTGCCGCTGCTGAATCGAGAATTCGCATCACTATCTTTTCGCCGTATATTGTCGGAATTGTCGAGACTCTGACATCTATATCTCTGCCGGAGGCTCTTACTTTTAATCGGCCGTCCTGGGGCAATCTGCGTTCAGCAATATCCATATCTGAGAGAATCTTAATCCTGGCAGTCACCGCGGACTGCATTTTTCTGGCCGGCGGAACCATATCACGAAGGATACCGTCAATTCGCATACGAATCATCATCGACTTTTCCTGCGGCTCGATATGAATATCACTTGCTCTGCTTTTGACCGCCTGGCTTAGTAACAAGTCAACAAAACGAATCACAGGTGCTCTCGCTGCAGCTGCTGCGCTCTCTGCGTCTGCCTCCTGGGCCTCATCTGTAACCGACGTCACCTCGCTATCTTCACTAACTCCGACAATGTCGCGGAGCTGTTGTTCCTCGACATCAGAACCATGATAAATCACCTCTATCGCCTGCCGAATTTCCTTGGGCGAACTAATTACTACTTTAATTTGACGTTTTATTTTCAGCGAGATTGTATCTATCGCTACAACATTAAGCGGGTCTGCCATCGCCACGATAACGTTGCCATCTACCTCACCAATCGCCACAAGACAAAATCGTTTGGAGATAGCCTCAGGTAACATTCGAGCGATACTCATATCTGTCTTGGTAATATCATCGAGGCGGATATATTCCATTGAGAGATGTTCGGCCAGGGCCGTGGTAATATCTTCTTCGCTCAGCATTTTCCGTCGAACCAATACCTCGCCGAGTCGGCCGCCATGCTCTTTCTGTTCGTTTAACACCTCAGTCAGCTCTTCGCGGGTCAAAAGCCCTTTGGATACGAGTAGTTCGCCAAATAAAATGTCGGCTTTAGTTTTAAAGGTAGTGGTACTGGAAATTTCTTGCGCGGGTTTCATTCAATCTCCTCTTTCTGTCGCCATTCAATAAGCTCTTTTCCAGCAAAATAAGTTTTTCCCGATAAATTGCAAATACGCAATCAGCAGGCGTTTTATTTTTACTTAAATCTTCGTGGTAAGAAGCTCAACATAAGAACTGGAAGCTTCTTCCCTGCCCGCCGCTTTATCGTTTAAAGTATAATAAACAAAACATCGGAAGCAAAAAACCGCCGCTTCATCCGAAAATAGCAAATAACCTTGCCGGAAAAAGATTTATCGCCGTTTATGGGCAGGGGACGCTTTTATGGGACAGTTGATACATAATTCTTCGACGCTGATACAATCGATACCACAGTTACTATTGTACTTAAAGGCACAATAGTTACGCCCCCTGTGGTTTCGTTCGCTTTTTTCTCGTTTTCAATTCGCCCCCGATTTCGCCGCGCCGTTTTCTGATTTTTTCCACATCAATTGGATATGTTCCGTATACGTGGACCGTTTCGTACATTGTTACCGTGTTCTCCGGTGGAATCATACCTCCGACTTCGCCGGAAGACCCTATTAATATTCCCCCCTGCGGACCGATTTCTTCTATCAATTCCAATGTTTCATCTTCAACGTCGTAGATGTTCCCCTCCGGCAGTGTAACTGCACAGCACACATTTCCAAAAAGCAGTTTGTCTGGATATCGCCTTCTTATTTCGAAAATATCGTTGCAACCCTTCCTCTCTATCGGCTCAAGGCCGTCAGCCCCGAATTGCTCGAATATTATCGGCAGAAGCTCGCCGTATCTCCCGTCGCTGTGAAACAAAAACTTAAAACCTTTCTCTTTAATCGGTTCGCTAATCCATCTCCACCGCGGCAGTGCCTGCTCTATTATAAACTTCGGGCTGAATATCGGCCCTGTATCGCAGGCAATGTCCTCACCCATAAACAGCATCGGGGCCGACGCATTCTCTGCAAACACCTGTGCGATATAAGCCGAAAACCTGGCGGCGCAATCCATAATCTGCGAAACAAGTTCCGGAGCATCGTAAATCGCCGTCATAAAAAGCTCCATACCGGCATAAGTGTAAGCATCATTCACAGGCCCATCAACTGCTCCGACAAAGACAAGGTCGTAATAATCAAAAACCTCTTTTATATGTTTAATAAATGGTGCATACCATTTCTTGACTTCTTCATATTTCGGAATTCCGGGCATATTTTTCTCGAGCTCTTTCAAATTCGAGAAAGGTCTTCTCGTAATCCAGTCCGCCCCTCCCCTTCGTGTCACCTCCCATCCGTCCGGATTCACCCCCAGAAAGCGTCCCCAGTTCTCAATCTTTGACCTAACCCACGATTTTACAGGGTCATAAATCTGGTGTGTAGCATCCAGCCCCATTCCCTTGAAAGCTTTGGCGTTTATCTCAACTATCTGTTCGAAAGCATACTTTTTCGATTCATCGAAGCCGCCGTATCTTGCCAGCAATTCTCTACTAACCATAAAATCATAAGTTAATATCCTGTCGGTTTCCTCCCGGTTAATCGCTTTCACAAATCTTTCGTAATTACCCATCCTGTCCGCTCTTTCCCCTCACAATACCCCTGACATAAAAAAATATCCACCGTCACCGGCGGTCCGAAACCCTAAACTTCACTTTCCTATCTGCTGGTACCGGCTGTAGCACTAAAGACGCTGGATATTCTTAATTCGATAGTTTTCTTATTTCTTCTCGGGGGCGGGGGCCTTCTCACAGGCCTTTGTCTCCGGGGCCTTCTCGCACTTCTTCTTCTTCTTTTCGCAGCAGCCCGTTGTCATCATTATTCCAAAAGCAATTACCACTGCCGCCAGAATCACAACATATTTCGCCTTCATTTAGTTCTCCTTAAAAGTTTACATTAAGTTTGTTCAATGGGCGGTATTGGACTCGAACCAACGGCCTCCTGCGTGTCGAGCAGGCGCTCTAACCAGCTGAGCTAACCGCCCCTTAAGTCTTTATACTATCATTAAACAAACAAAAAAAATCAAGACTTTTGTTAGAAATGTCCCATTGCAGATTTACCTTGCTGATGTAACACTTGCTATGAAAGCGACTTACAGCAGTCATCACTTCAAATTTCTTCTGACTACCGCCGCCGCTGAAACGGTCCGTTCAATATCACCGCTTGCCACCGTTATGGAAATCTGAACGCTCTTAATATCCGCCCCGTCATCCGTGGGAGTCTTGACAAAAGTCATAGCGGTGATATTGCTGCACAATACATAATCGGCCCCGGTAGCATGGTCGTGGAGATACAGCTTTTTATCAGCGCTATCGTAACGGTATGTCACTTCGGAACCATCGGCACATAACAATTTACATCTGTCCTCGCCCGTAACAGCGGGGTCAACCAAACCCGTCCGAACCTGAGTTGTTATTCGAAAAAGCGCCTGTCTGGCTTTGTTGATTGACTCAAAGACAGCCTCGTTTTGACGATAATTTATGAGCGAGGCGTTAAAAGCCACAACCACAGCAGCAAGCAATATGCCCGCCACCGCCAAAACAACCAGTAATTCCACAAGAGTAAAACCTGCGGCAGATTTAGCCGGCCTGGTTAACATAAACACCCCTCGCCTTTATTCATCAATATCAGCCCGAAGCCATCTCGCTGAGCTAATTTCCTTAGAGTTCAAAAAAACTTTTACAGTTACTCTGATAAAGCCGCTGTCGTAAGCAACAGCTTGTTCGAAGTTGCTTTCGCTTACGTTTTCAATAACAATTTGCTCGCTGAACGCGGCGAAAGCATTTAAACTTCCGCCGGTCGCATTTATCGGCGGCGAAAACGTACCATTCAAGCCGGATAAATTATCGTATCTGACCGAGATAGAACGTTCCCTTACCTGCTCGATTAGAAACTCAGCGGTCGATAAATCCGCCGCACCAGTATTAGCCTTTGTGAATGAACCATTGGCCGCAACCAGAGCCGCTATTGCAACTCCGACCAACAGTATTGCAATCAATACCTCAATAAGTGTAAAACCATTCTTTCTCATAATAGCACACAGGTTAATTGCGCTCTCACCTATCTCCCCATAACAGCGCTGGACATCTTAAATATCGGCAGAATAATGCTCATCGCGATAAAGCCGACCAAAATACCCATCAAGACTATCATTATAGGTTCAATCATTGAAACAGTAGTTTTGATAACGGTTTTGAGCTCTCTTGCGTAATACTCAGAAACATCACTGAGGACCTCTCCCAATGTACCCGAATCCTCACCCGTTTTTATCATTTGTACGACATTGGTCGTCATAAGATTATACCGAACGAGGCTCGATGCGATTTTCTTCCCCTGCCGTACCTGCTCATAGACCGCAAGCCACATATCCCTATAAAGGACATTTCCCGATATTTGAGATGTTATCGAAATAGTATTAAGAATGGGCACTCCGGCCCTGCTCAGGACTCCCATCGTGTGCAGGCTCCTTGTTATATAAAGACTTTTGCAGAGCGTTTTGACGAGAGGTAGCACCAGCTTGGTCTTGTCCCACCAATACCGGCCGGTATTGGTAGTAATAAAGTACCAAAACCCCATAAGCACTCCGCCAACAACCATTAGAATAAAATACCAGTAACCCCGCAAAAATTCGCTGCCGGCCATTAAGACTTTGGTGGGCCCCGGCAGTAAATGTTCCTTGCCTGCAAATATCGCCGTGAACCTCGGCAAAACAAAGCACAGAAGGAAAATAGTCACAAATGCCGCCATAGCCGCTATGATAACCGGATAAATCATCGCCCCTTTAATCTGTGAGCGTGTCTCGGCCTCCTGGTCCAGATACTCCGCTAACTTTTGCAGCATTGTGCTGAGAGAGCCGGAAACTTCCGCAGCACCGATCATATTTATATAAAGATTACTGAATACTCTCGGATGCTCTGCAAGCGCCTGTGAAAAACTTCTGCCCGCTTCAATCTTGGCTTTTAAATCGGCGATTACCGCCACAAATTTCCGGTTCTCAAGTTGGGCGGCTATTAACTCCAGCGAATCCTGAATGCTTATCCCCGCCCGAACCATAATTGCAAGCTGATTAGTGAAGTTCAGAATATCCTTACTGCTCGGTCCGAACTCAACCCTGAAGCCCTGGATTTTTTTCAGTATGCTCTCCTGCAGGTTTGCGGGCTTCCCGTCCTGCTTTCGTTCATGAAGTGTCTGAACGGGCCGAGGATTTTCCACAGCAACCGCTGCACCTTCATAACTTTGCGAAAAATTTCCGGACATGTTCTTCAAGCCCCCATTTTTTAATCTACAAAAGGCCAGCTCGTAAAATGCCGTCCCTCCATTTACTGTGCATTACATAGGCCTAAATCAGCCGCTTATCGCAAAGGCGACTGAATAACTTCAGACCGCTCCATAGGCACGAGCGACTTCTCCATCTTTCCGGGATTAGTCGACTTCGTAATTGCCTCACATCTGTCTATGAGACCTTTGGAGTACATATCAATGATGCTGTTATCCATATTCAGCATACCAAGGCTGCGGGAAGTCTCAATAATATTAGGTATTTCGTAGATTCTGTTTTCACGAATGCAGTTTCTTACCGCTATGGTACACAGCAAAATTTCCGTGCAAGGCACCATCCCCGGCATATCTATCCGCCTAAACAGTGTCTGCGAGATAACGGCCTGCAGCGTATTGGCCAACATCGCGCGAATCTGGTCCTGCTGATTTGCAGGATAAATATCTATAATACGCTCGATGGTCTGAGGCGCGCTCATAGTATGCAGCGTGCTGAAGACAAGATGCCCGGTTTCAGCGGCAGTAATTGTCGAGCTGGTAGTTTCGAGGTCGCGCATTTCGCCGACCATAATAATATCGGGGTCCTGCCGTAACACATGCCGCAGGCCCGATGCAAAATCCGGACAGTCATCGCCGATTTCACGCTGCTCTATCATACTCATTTCGTTTTCCAGCAAATATTCGATAGGGTCTTCCAGCGTAACTATACGTTTTTTATATTTTCTGTTTATCAATCCTACCATTCCTGCCAGCGTCGTGCTTTTACCGGAACCGGTATGGCCCGTCACCAGAACCAATCCTCTCGGCAGGTCTGTTAACTCTTTAACTATCAGCGGCAGATGCAAATCATCTATCGCAGGAACCTGATTTGGAATCACTCTGAACGAAATTGCTATCGTATCGCGCTGGTAATGGGCATTAACACGGAACCTATGGCCGTCCTCAATGGTCGTCGAGAAATCGATGTCCCTCTTATCTTCAAGTTTTTTGAACTTGTCCAGCCCAACCATATCAAGAACCATTTCTTTTGCATCTTCGCTGCTGACAACAGGGAAATCCATCTCTATCAGTTCCGTATTTCTCCGCAATATAGGCGGCATCCCGACGTTGATATGCACATCGCTTGCTCTTTTTCCTATCGCATCCGCCAATATAGCTTTTACATTTGTCATATCACAATCTCCTTTTGATAAACAAACACCGTTTCACTCCCTATACTTCTGTTTTATTACCCGATATTTTTGAAGGAAATCTATTCTCCGCTTTGGCTATACATTTTGGTCACTCGCAGCACCTCGTCTATTGTCGTCAAACCGTGCTTTATTTTTGTCATCCCATCGTCAAACAAACTTGGCTGTTTGCTTTCGTAAAATATCCGTCGCATGTTGCCCAAGGATGGGTCTTTGTTAATTACGTCTCTGAATTTTTCGTCAACAACTAAAAGTTCGTAAATACCCACTCGGCCTGCGTAACCTGAGCCCCTGCAATAATCACAACCGGCGCCGTGAAAAATCTGGTCATGGTCAATCCCTGCACTCTCCATATATTTGCGCATATTTTTCGGGACATGATAAATCTGCTTGCACTTCGGACAAATCTTTCTTACCAGCCGCTGAGCCAGCACTGCATTCAGCGATGCTGCTATCAGGTAAGCATCAATACCGATATCGACCAGTCTTGTAACACTGCTGGCTGCATCATTTGTGTGCAGCGTCGAAAGCACTAAATGTCCCGTCAAGGCCGCTCGCACGGCTATTTGAGCCGTCTGGCTATCTCTAATTTCGCCTATCATTATGACATCCGGGTCCTGACGTAGCAAACTCCTCAGTGTCGAAGCAAAATCGAGACCAATTTTCTCGTTGACCTGCACCTGGTTGCAAAAACCAAGCTCATATTCCACCGGGTCTTCGACCGTTGAGATGTTCAATTTATCACCGTCCATCTGGCACAGAGCCGAGTACAGCGTAGTACTCTTGCCCGAGCCTGTAGGACCTGTAACAAGCAAAATCCCGTTGGGCAGCAATACTTGCGCATTAAAAGCAGCCATTACTTTAGGCTCCATACCCAACTGCTCAAGACCGTGTAGAATCGATTTGCTGTCAAGTACGCGGATAACTACTTTTTCTCCGCGATTTGTCGGCAGTATCGAAACCCGCAAATCAATCCCTCTGCCGCCGACAATAATTGAAATTTTCCCGTCCTGCGGCAGCCGCCTCTCGGAAATATCGAGATTGGACATAATTTTAATGCGCGAAACAACCGCGGAATGCATCTTTAGCGGCGACTGCATTATCTCGAAAAGCACTCCGTCTATACGGCATCTTATTCTCGTAAACTTGTCCTTCGGCTCAATATGAATGTCACTGGCGCCGTCACTTACAGCTCTATTAATCAGATAATTAACAAACTTAATGACAGGTGATTGACCTGCCATTTTTTCGAGGTCTTCAAAATCTTTCTCCTGGTCCGCAACGACCTCCACATCCGTCATATCACTAATGATATCGTCAAAATTGTAATCGATTTTTTCATCCTTGAACGAGTCGCACACCGCCTCAATAGCTTCGGAGCTGCACACTACGACCTTCAGCTCCATACGTGTTTGCCTCTTCACATCTTCTATCGCAAAAACATTCGCAGGCTCGGAGGTTCCAACAACCAAAATCTCTCCTTCGGCTGAACCCTTTTCTATCGCAATCGGGCAAACATAATTATCCCTTATGAAATCGATGTCGAGCTTCTCGAAAGCTTCTTTATCCACGTCTTCCGGCTTTATATGCCGAAACTCCAGACCATACAGCGAAGCCTTTGCTTCCAAGATATCATCAGCGCTGATTAGCCCTGTTTTCAGTAGTATCGCTTCGGCATCGGAAGCCGATTTTATTCCGTTAGAGACAAACTCCTGCCGCAGGCTGCTGTGCACCTCAGGCGTAAGCTTACCCATATCCAGCAGGACATCCGCGATATCGCAAGCATGTGATTCGCCGGCCTCTTCCGGGCTGTAAAGATTGCTTAGCCCGCGTATCAGATCGTCCGCACTCCCATCCTGCGACTTATCGCAAGAGCGGGTCTGTCCATCTGCGGTTTCCATATCCAATCCGTCGTCGGCAGATTGTGAATTGGTTTCCGGCCTTTTAGAATTCCGTTTTCTCTCAAATGTAAAAGGTGGTTTCATTCCGACAACTTCAATATTATTTCCACACCATCCGATTCAAGTAAAACCG
The DNA here is from genome assembly GCA_028714855.1 of Phycisphaerae bacterium. NCBI lineage: Bacteria > Pseudomonadati > Planctomycetota > Phycisphaerae > Phycisphaerae bacterium. Next base: position 27,251 of record JAQTLP010000002.1, read on the forward strand.
TACTATCACCGATTTTGCAAACTTTGAAACCTCTTATTGAATCTCCCTCGTAAAGTCGTTTATCGTCAATCACACAGCACTTTCCATTGTCAGTCGCCAGAATGCTCAAAAGCTGCATATCCCTTGTTTGTTGTCTCAACTGCTCCTGCCTCATACCGAAACTTCCATCTTCAGTATCGGGCTTTTCCTCTAAGCCGCTCAGTAATACCTCATGCTTAAACGGATTTTTTACCAGTTCATCGACTCTTATTTGCTGCACGTCCGAAAACTCATAAAATTTCTTAACGACCTCATCCATCCGGTTAAACATTTCTGACCTAATGCCTGTAAGCTGTGCAATTGCCGTCTCAATCTGCGCCCCTTCAGTGTCAACCTTTCCCGTGGATGCTGCCGCTGTTTGGGGTGAGCTCTTTTTTATCATAAACCATAGGAAAAACAGGCCTAAGACAAACAGGCCCCCAAGCAATATCGTACTTCTGCGAACACTTTTTTTGTCCCGGGCCTCTACAGTAAGATACTCCTGCTGCGCCCCTGACGCATTCCCATCCGCTTGAGGACTCTCCTGCCCTGACGGTTCCCCTCGCCCATTTTCTCGCATGAAAGACAACATAGAAAACTCCACTCCGCCTGCGGCGGACAATTTTTTAACCGGTTTTACTCTGGAAAAATATGCTCACTACAAAATCAACTGCTATTTGCCCCTCGCTTTTCTCCTGTTTCACCAACTCAAGCTTGCGTACTTTCATTATGCGGGGAAGTTTCTCAAGCTCTAAAAGGAACGAATAAAACGAATCAAAATCTCCCTCCAATTTCATTTCCAGGAGCTGCTCGACGTACCCGCTATTATCTTTTTTCTCCAGCCTCCGGATTGTCCTGCACTTTACCCCCTGCTTTTCCCCGATAACGGTTATGTCCCCAAGAACCTTGTCGATTTCAATCGTAGGCGGCAGCTTGCTTTCAAAAAATTCTACCGCCTCTTGTAATTGTTCAAGCTGATGACTTAAGTCTTCTGCCGCCGCGGTGGCCTTTTCAAATTCGGACAAATTGGCCAATTTCGTCGCAAGCCGGGCTTTCTGCTCGGTCAAATGCCTGTTGGCCGGCTTAATCATATATTGGTACGCAGCGTAAGCCACCCCGACTAACAAAACGAAAAACACAGCTTTTCTTAAACCGCTCGTCATAATTTTGCCTCTTCGCAACTGTTATCGATAACAGGTCTGCACAAAACAGCAGCCCGCTTCAACAATCAATAAACCGCCTCCTCACGTTTGGCCCTGATCCCATCGACATCTTCTGTGGTAGGATGGATGTCTTTTCTAAGCATTGCCGTCAGCTTAAATTGTCTGAATACGATGCCTCCGATTAGGCATTCTTTCGATTCCACCAGCGCTACATTGTCCAGCAATCCGTCGGAAGCGGACAACTGCTCAATATAGGCCGCGACCTGAATGTCACTGGGAGCAATGCCCTCAATATCTATCCATGTCTCCAGCAATTTTTCCGGCGACACCTCCGGCTGAACCTCCGCTGCCTGTTTAGCTTTTGCCTGCTCGTATTTATTAGCTCTTGCAGAGCGATTTACTGTCTTAGGCGCTTTTTGAACAACGTTCAGCCGCAAAAGCGATACCCCCCTCGGCAAGTCATTCGTCAACGACGCCAGCAGAACGCTTCGCGGCACCGGCTCAAGCAATTCCGCCGTAGTAAGGGCCGTCTTTATCATTGCTTTGCGATTTGTTTGAAGCTCTTCGAATTGCTTTATGGCTTCTTTGGCACGGGTCATCTTGGCATTTACAAGTTTTTCCTTTACACCAAGAGCTCCCTGCCGCACCTTGATAGTCATAAAAACACCACCAAATGCTGCCATCACCACCGTGAACAGCACAAGATACATCAGGTTTGTTCTCCGGCATTCCCCGCTTTGAATGTAATCATCAGGTACAAGATTTACGTTCAGCATTTTTTACATCCATCTTCTCTTATCAGGTTCTTAAGATAAGCTAAGCCCAAAGGCGGTGGCCCAATTAACCTCGCATCCCCTTCTGTCTATCACTAAGCCGTCGACATTTGCCTCTTCCACTGCCGTCAGACAATCCCCCATCTGTGCCGGCATTTCCATTTGCTTCGCTATCGTCGTACACACATCTCTATCGATAGTATGACTAAGGAAAATCAAACGCTCTATGTGAGCATCTTCGTACATCAAGCCGAAACGCCGCCTGCAGCCGGTCAATTCCAGCACTAATTTTGCTGTCATTTCATCGGTAGCGCCGCCGTTGGAAGCCGGCCGAAGCTGCTTTGTCCCTACTGGTATCGAACAGGCAAAAAGCGGATTCTTATGACGGCAAATTACAACATTCGTATAACTCGTATCTATATTGAGCAGCATCACTATCGCTTCGACATCAGTTTTACGTCTGCCGAAAAATCTGACATAGTTGTTCGTCAGTGCCGTCGGCCAAACAGCAATAGACTTAATTTGAAGATTCGCCTCTTCGTATATCGCCAGATGCCTGTCAATTTTCTTCCGCTCGACTGCTACTACCATAACATTATCATCCTCAGCGGGAAGGTACTTTATCATCGCATCATCAGCCTCGAACGGCAGTTTCTGTTTTATCTTCGAAAAGAGAGCGTCCTCCAGTTTGTCCTTCTCTATCTTCGGCATTTTCATATGGTCAATAAACACCTCGCTTGCCGGCATAGCCGCTATTACGTCTCTACCGTGAAATCTGCCGCCCGTTGTCAACTCACGTATAGCTTCGATTGCCCATCTTTGCCAATTGCTGCTGCCGAACTCTATATTCACCGGCCGATTCTTACTGCCGGCCGCAACCAAAATTGCGCCTCTTTTGTTTCGTTCAAATTGGACCGCTGTCAGAGCGTCGTTTCCAATATCCATACCAATCGGGGTCCATTTTGCGGAACTCAAAATACGGGAAATAGCGCCCGGCAGCTCTGCAATACGTCGCAGAACAGGAACGCCTGAACCCGAACTGTTTTTCAGAAACCTGAACATATATATAAACCTCTCCCGCAAAAACTGACCGCAACCTTATTCGCAGAGTATTGCGAAACGGAAACCAGCCCAACCCCTATTTTTGGCCAAGATATGGCCAACTAAAATATATGAAACAGACCCCCTTCAGCCAAACAGCGGCAAAAAGTTAATTCTACGCCCTATAAAATGTGCGTTTTCAACCGCGTTCTTTCCAAAACAGCGCGCAGAAAAATCATAAAAATTTAAAAAATTAAAATAAACGTTATAGGACGTGTTTTTGTGTGTCTGTTTTTCGGTTGTTACAAAGAAGCTATTCGGCCTTGAGCTGACGCTTCATTAAATCAGCAATCGCCGCCTGCACCGATTTGCCCTCAAACAGTATTTCATAGATAGCGCAAGTAATCGGCATCTCAACATTCTTTTGCCTGCCGAGAGCAACGACAGATTCGCAGGTAGCGATACCTTCAATAACTGAATCAGTTGCTTTTTTGGCCTGCTCTACGGTTTGGCCCTTACCTATTCTTTCGCCGAACGAGCGGTTTCTCCCGCTGAGAGAAATGCAGGTTGTCACCAAATCGCCTAGCCCTGCTAACCCCGCGAATGTCTGCGGCCTTGCTCCGCAGGCAACACCCAATCTGGTTATCTCGGCAAGTCCCCTGCTCAATAGCGCAGCCTTCGCGTTATCGCCGAGCCCCATCCCGTCCACAATTCCCGCGGCGATAGCGATAATGTTCTTCATCGCGCCTGCTAACTCAACGCCGACAACATCTGTGTTGGTATAAACGCGCAGCCAATTAGTTGAAAAGGTGCGTTGAACCGCCTTGGCCAACTGCTCATCGCTGCACGCAACACAAGCCGTCGCCGGTAGTTTTCTTGCTAATTCATCGGAAATGGTCGGCCCGCTCAGCACGACACATCGCACATCCCCGCCCAGCACATCAGCTAAAATCTCACTCGGCCGCATCAGCGTATCATTCTCAATGCCCTTGGTTACCGAGACAATAGGAACTCCTTTGGGGACATAATTTTTGAGCCTGCCCCAAACTTCACGCATAAATTGACACGGCACAGCCGACACAATCAAATCGGCATCGGCCATTATGCGATTATCATCGCTCTCGAATACAAGGTTTTCCGGCAGTTTATAGCCGGGCAGGAATTTTTTGTTTTCACGGCCTGACTCTATCTGTTTTAACTGCTCACAGTCATAACCCCACATCCGAACTCGTATTGCGTATTGCGTATTGTGTATATCGTCTGACTTTGGTTTTTTCTCGGCGGTCTTTGCGAACTCTGCGGTTGATGCTTTTTCGCAGAGCAGCATAGCCAAAACAGTGCCCATCGCACCATCACCGATTATGGAGATATTCTTGAACATAGAGGGAATTATACGGCCAAACGCAGGAATTGCAACGTAGGTGTTCGTATTTAGCCCCGCAATTTATTGCGCGGGTTACAGAGCCGCGCACGTAAGTAAGTGGCCTTGCCACATCAAAGGCGCGGTAAATTCTAATTTCCAAAAGCCCCCTTATCAAAAAAATAGGTGGCTGTTCCTGCTTACTTCTTTATTTTCACCTTTATTTGCACAAATGAATGTGCCGGGAAAGAGTAGGTTATCTTTTTCCCTTCAACCGACAATTCCGCTGTTTTCGGAATGTATTCTTCCTTTTTATCAAAAATAAAATCCTCATAAATATCTTGTCTATTAACCACACTTGCCGCAGCCTCACCGGAAAATGTTCCGGAAGTGCTGAGAATTTCAGTCTCGATTGATTTATCTTTATGCCTGTTTACGACATTAATGAATAGTGTATCATTTACATCATTAAAAACGGCTGTTGCATCGAGGTAGGCAATACCCTTACATTCATTTGTATCATAGGTATCGCAGTCTGTGAAAACGTCAACTGACCTGCCGTGACAATTGTTTGAAAATAATTTGAAAGTGTGGAATAACGGAGTTTTAAACAAACCTTTATCTTTGTCAAAACTCAATAATGAGGTAAAAAGCGTATAGTTTGCCATCTTAACGACATCGGCATGACGGATGAATGCGTTAAAGTATTGCCCGGCTGCGAGCACCGGAAGCATACCTTTTCCAAAGGCGCCGTATTCATCCACTGACAAATAAATCGGCTTATCCAGCCCGTACCGTATCCTGACTGTTTCGATTTGCGAGGCGACCATAGAAATCTTCTCTTCGAGGTCTATCGCCCGCTGACCGACATAAACATAATAATCGTCCGAAGGGTCCCAGTAGCGGTGAACGGAGATGTAATCTGCAAAGTCTCTCAATTCATTTATAACTTTCCAGTTCCAGTCGACATATTTCCCCGTCGCTTCATAATTGGATGCCCCGCAGGCGACCAGCTTTATACTCTTATCCGTATTCCGCATCGCTCTGGCCGCCACTTTCGCGATTTTGCAATAGTCCTCCGCGTTCTTATACCCTATAATCCACGGCTCGCCGTCCACCTCGTTGCCAAGGCACCAGTACTTCACGCCGAACGGCTTTTCATTTCCATACTTTTTCCTCAGGTCCGCATAGTAAGTGCCCGGCTCACAATTACAATATTCGACCCAGTAGCGGGCATCGTCGACGGTTCCCGTTCCGAGATTGATGCAAACGACATTTTCAGAGCCGATGGACTTGTTCAGCGCAATCCATTCATCGGTCCCCACATGGTTGTTTTCAATACCGTCCCATGCCAGTTCTTTGCGCACCGGCCGGTTTTCTTTAGGCCCTATCCCGTCCTGCCAGTTGTATCCCGCAACGTAATTTCCGCCAGGCCAGCGCATATTGGTTATCCCAAGTTCCTTCGCCGCTTCGATGTATTCCCTATTGAATCCGTTTTCATCAGCAAGGTCGGATTCGGGATTATACAGCGGCCCATAAAGCGTATTTATTGGTGTGTTGCCTTCCAGACCAAGCATTTTAGGGGAAAATGTAATGGGTTCCATAAAGACCCCGTAGATTTTCGGGTCAATCTCTCCGATTGTTCTGTCAACATCGATTTTGATTTTTGCTGCCTGAGCGAATGAAGAAAAACCAAGGATAAGCAATAAAATAAACAATACTTTTTTCATATTTCCTCCGAAAGAATATATTTCCCCCCATTTTACCCGCAAATTTTTCCCCCGCAAACATTAAAATTTGCTGTTGCGTCCTCCAGTTCGGCTACTTTACGCAATACTAAAAAATCAATCAAATGCGCAAGTAGTTGTTTGGTAAAATCTGAAATTTCGTAATTTTTTCTATCTCTTTAACTGCAACGACTTAGCCAAAACCGCACATCCAAAAACCCCACAATTTTCGCATCAAACGCGCATGTTCCTCCAACAGTAGAGAGATAGTCTCTCTTGAAAGGAATTGCTAATGAGCGGTTACCAATAACCAAATAATACTGTTTATAATTTACTTCTCTTTTTTTCTCTGTGCTCTCTGTGGCAGACACGGAGATTTTCTGTTTACAGCAAAAAAATCAATCAAAACAACAAAATTATGCAAAACGAACCCAATTTCCAAAATGCCAGAAATGAACCTAACCCCCTGTTCGACAATAACTAACAACTACGAACAACGAACTACCAACTTCGAAAAACGAACCCAAACGAACCCAATTTATCCAGAGATAGTTTCAATGGTTTCGGGGTGTAGTCTTTGCAGGCCGGGCATCTGGTTTCGGCCAAGTCTGACTTCAATCAGAACAGAACCCTCGTTATATTCCTCTTTTAAGACCTGCCCGTATGCCCGCAGAAAACTCTGGACTTTGCCGTTCGACTGGCTGCAGCAGACCCGCAGCAGAATTTCTCCGCCTCTATATTTCACCGCTACGGCCTCGCTTAATTCTTCCAGGCCGAAGCCAGTTTTAGCTGATATGCAGACCGCATCAGGAAAAAGCGTCTGGAGCATTTCAACATCGCCGATTTTTCTGACGGCATCGACTTTATTGAGGGCCTTCAAAATCGGCTTTTCCCCGCAGCCGATTTCCGCCAGAACTTTATCCACAGATTCAATCTGCTTGAGCACCTCGGGACTTGCCGTATCGACGACGTGGATAAGCAGGTCGGCGTTGACGGCCTCTTCGAGCGTCGCCTTGAATGATGCGACTAACTGGTGGGGCAGATTTTTCACAAAACCGACCGTGTCGCTGATAAGAACATCCACGCCTTTGACCGGCGTCCATTTTCTTGTCCGCGTATCGAGTGTCGCAAAGAGCCGGTCCTCGACATGGACGCCCGCATCGGTAAGGGCGTTGATAAGCGTGCTTTTGCCGGCGTTGGTATATCCGACGATACAGGTTTTGAACATTCCTTTTCGGCCGTCAATCTCACGGACTCTGCGCTCGTCGATATTATCAAGCTCGCGCTTGAGGTCTATGATCCGTTTGGAGACAATACGCCTGTCGATTTCCAGCTGCTGCTCGCCCGGCCCTCTTGTCCCTATGGCGCCGACCGCGCCGGCGGCAGTCGCTCCGCCCACGCCCGCTACGCTGTCTAAGTGCGACCACATACCAGCCAATCTCGGATAGGTATATTCAAGCTGAGCCAGTTCAACCTGAAGCTGAGCCTGTTTGGTTTGTGCCCTGGTGGCGAAGATGTCCAGAATCAGCTCGCTGCGGTCGAGGACCTTGATATGGATAATCTCCTCAAGCTCGCGAATCTGGGCAGGCGACAGGTCGTTATCGAATATAATAACATCAGCCTTGAACCGCTTGACCCGCTCGGCAAGCAGGTCGGCTTTGCCTTTACCTATGTATGTAGTCGGATTGATTTTCCGGATTTTCTGCTGAAATCTGTCTACGACAACCGCACCGGCACTTTCCGCCAGCGCCGTAAGTTCAACCAAATCATCCGAATCGCTGCGATGGTGCAGGACAGCGGCCACTAAAATAGCCCGTTCTTTCCTGACTCTCAGCGTCTCGCGCAATTTTTCCAATTAAAAACGCCTCCAAAACCACTTTTGCACATTATTTTAGCACATTTGCCAATATTGCTCAATAATATCACGGCACCCGGCAGATTTGCACGTTTTTTGAGCGTATAATCGCCGTTTTTAGCCCAAAAAGGCCGTTTTTGCATAAAAAACCGCTGACAAACATTTTTTGGCTTGAAAAAAACCAAAATCTAAATTACAGTAACAATTCTTATTAGTTTTGACGAATTAGAAATACGATGTTTTTTTCCCTTTGTTTGGATTTTTAGGGATTGAAAGGGTCCTTTTGATATGCTCAAAGTAAAATCGCGTACAGGCGAATCAGTTCAGCAAATGATGAGACGCTTTAAAAAGCTGTGTGAAAAAGAGGGTCTAATCAGAGATATGAAGCGTAATGCTTACTACGAGAAGCCCTCGGAAAAAAACCGCCGGCGTATGCGAAAGGCCCAGCGAACTGCAAGCTTCAACACTGATTACTAACGCAATTCCCTTTCACAAACTCCTACCGCAGTGATAAACCCAGTCTGCTTGTCTGTATTTTATTTTTGCACCGGCCAGAATACAGCATCGCCTTCATCGGCCCATAATTTGACTTTACCTTTTTCATCGCGATACACCTGCCCACTGTCATCTTCGAAATTAAAGCCCACACTGTATAACGTGAAAGTGTCCGCAGTCCTTTTGTAAACCAGCGGCTGCTCGGTGAATGGGTCGATTGGCATTTCTTTGATATACCCGGACTGCTGAAGCTCAGCTAAATTCTCCGGATATTGTCCTTTGTCGATTTTGAATCGCAGTGCCGCAATAATGACCGGTGCTGACTGGACGTTGGCCTTGACACGATAACTCGTTTTATACACCGAGCCCAATGCCGGCGCCCAGATATTCAGGAAAAGGTTTCCTTTAATCATAGATTCAATCTGCTTGTTTAAGTCAATCGATTTAAGTTTCAATTCAGCAGGACTCTTTTTTGATATCTTTTCAAAAAAGTCATAATACTCATCGGCTTTCTGCTTTGTCTGAGCCTTATTCGGATGGAAAAACAAAACTCTCGTTACTTCCGAAATTTCACTTAAGATATCCTGTGAACTTTCAGAACTATCTTTTCCTCCCGCTAAAGCTTCCATAACAGGCAGGCGTCGAAGATAGAGGTGCCCACCGCCAAGCCGGTCTTCGGTAAAGCACCGCTGGATTTCGTCATCTACCGCCAATTTCTCAAATAGCAGCCGTATCCCGAACTCCTGGCCAGCCTGGGCCTCGGCAAAATCCGTTTGTAAAACAGCTAATTCTTCATTGCCGACAGGGTAAAGGCTTAGTATTTCACGGATGTTATTAGCGGCCTTCGCCTGAATTCCCATACCAACAAGTTGTTCGACAAGAGTCTTTTCTCCCTGACCTGCGAGCCTGCCGAACTTATAGCAGATTATCAGGTCGTCAAAGGCCTGTGAATATTCTCCTTTGATGGCTTGAATCTGCGCCCGGAAGCAAAAAGCTGCGGTTAGATGGCGAAACTTTATAAGATTAGGGAAGAGAACCTCCACCATTGAGTTGTCGTTGTCCTGGCTGTCACTTGTCTTGTATTGCTGCCAGAAATAAGGCTTTTCAGTGCCTTGAGCAATGAGATTTAAACTGTCGGAACAAAGCTGTACCCAATCCTTGATTGCTTGACGCTCAGTTTCATTTGCATCAAAGAAACTTTTTTGCCGAAAGCCGCTTTCATCCTCCGGCATGTTCGGACATGTGGCTGCCGCCTGCTCAAAAAGCGGCGCTGCGTTCAAACTCTCATCGGCAACGGGAGGGGTGAGGCGATTAAACTCGGCAACGTAATCAACAGTTATCGCCGGTTTGCCGGTAAGGAACCATATAGTATAGACGGCCAAAAACAAAATCAGCACACCTATAGTCTGTAATGTCCTTGCGACAACCGTTCGCCAGAGAGGCCGGCAGCGTTTTTTGGCCCGGCGGAGTAAAACAGCAAGCAATTTCGCATCGCCGAAATCTTCGATTAGCCGCCGGGCCTTTTGTTCTTTTTCCTCATCTGTTTTGCAGTCTCGCAATTCATCCTCAAAATGCGCCGCCAGCTCCGCCTGAACATCCAGCCGGACTTTTTTGCGATACCGCATCTTTTTTATTACGAGCTTTATATACTCCGCAGCACAGGCAGGAAGATTTTGCAATTCGCTGTCTTTAAATTTATTTGCCATCGTGAACCTCTCCATAGAAAAATTAAATCCGCCTTTAGCAAGACCTCACCAAGGGTGGGACGGCAATCCGCAATTTCAGGCAGGGGAAAGCACCCGGCCGAAGACAAGCTTCAGGCCAGCGTTCAGCTCCTTTAATTGCCCTCTTTGCTCCGCAAGCTGGGCTTTGCCCTTGCTGGTGATGGAGTAATACCGCCTCTTCCGGTCGGAGCTGGTTTTCTCCCACCTGCCCCTGATAAGTTTTTTTGCTTCGAGATTGTAAAGCAGCGGATACAGCGTCCCTTTACCAAGAGACAATATTTCGCCGCTTCGCTGCTCGATGGCCTTACCCAGCTCGTAGCCATACATTGGACCGCGGGAGAGAATCTGCAGGACGACCACCGGGGCGATACCTTTTAACAACTGAGCTTCAAATTTCATTCCCGGACTCCTTTCTTCAGCCATGTCTTTTACGGTTTTACACTTAGCTTTGTTTCGATTAGTATGTTATACAAACTATGTAATGTCAACTAAAAAATAGGAAAATATTTATAATTCTTCAAAAATTGGCTTTGGGCGGGTTAGGCTTAATTTGCTTGCAAAACAGCTGTTTTTTCATAGAATAATCGAAAATCTGCCGATTAGTTAAGTAGAATCACACCAAATGAGATGCAGGGCACAGGCGGCAGGTTATTGTGGAGCAGTGGCTGAGCGGCTGAAAGCGACGGTCTTGAAAACCGTTTTACCCTTAGGGTAACGGGGGTTCGAATCCCTCCTGCTCCGTTCTTCACTGCTGTTTTGCCTTGTTGCTACTCGTACATATCCGGCACAGTTTCCGGATATAGCTGCCCGCTCGGACTTATCTTAAAAACATAAATAAGTCCTTTTCTAAGCTTGGAGTACACAACGTTACCGTAAACTGCTTTGATATCGTATTCCCTCAGCCTGTCTGAGTTGTTCGCCAGCTCCCACACATTAGTCCAGAACAGGCTTTTTTCTTTTTCCGGCAGCAAATTCAGCAAGTCTTTGTATCTTTGAGGTTCTTCGCCCGGCTCTTCTATCATCAGGCCGTTCTCCGGAGCGGTATTTTCACCATATACCCTCCGCCACAGGTACAGCGCCTTTTCCTCCCCGTCCATTACCATCTTGTCGCCGAATTTAACAACCAGTGCATCGAAATGCACTATGTCGCCTTCGATTGCGTAAGTTTTTTCGAGCACCTTCTTTAGCTTGTCTTCTCTGGCGGTTTCAACGAACTTTATATTTGTGAACAATTTGCCGTCGCGGTTTTCCTGGGAAATTACTTTTGCATAACCGATTTGGTCTTCGAATGTCAGGTTGGTTATCGCTGTTTTGAGCTGTTTATTCTCAGTTAAAAGCTCGCGTATAGTAGCGGCCCCGTAGAACCAGCCGCGTCCCACATACACTATTGCAGCAAGGCACGCCAAAGCCGCTATATAGAAAGTAACTTTCCTTATGAGCTTAATAACAGCCATTGATAATGCCCCTTTTCAGCCTGGCTTTGACGCTTTATTATTTGGATGCCTGCTTCAAAAACAGGTAATACAGCTTTCCTTCCTGGTACGTCTGCCCCGCAAGCTTGCCTGCCGTATCTCCAATGCCCATATAAACATCACATCGCCCGGGCGCGCGGATTGCGCCGCCCGTATCCTGGTCAAGCATAAACCCGGTGAAAGGCCGCATAACAACACTGCCTCCCTCCTCTCTCGGCAGCGTAGTAGATATAAAGGTCAGGCTGCCGCGAGGAAAGATTGATTTGTCCGTAGCAATTGTTCTCATCGGTGTTACAGGCTCGTTCAAACTGCCGCGGGGGTCTCCCTCCTGCTTACTGAAAAAGACGAATCTCGGATTCAGGCGGGTATAATACGAGACCTCGTCGGGATGCTCCTTGAAGTACTTTATAATTGCGGCCAGGCTCAATTGCGAGCTGGATATCTTGCCGTCTCTGACCATAGCTTGCGACATACTTTTATATTCGTGGCCGTTATGTGCAACATAGCCTACCGTCACCAAATTACCATCCGGCAGTCTTATTTTGGCTGAGCCCTGTATGTGCGCTATGTACGCTTCGAACGGGTCGGTCAGCCATATTAACTCCCGCCCCCTGAGCAGCATCGCATCTTCAATAACGGCCCGCGGCGGGTACGGCGTAATACTGCCGTCAGCCTCGCGCCGCCCGAGCACTGTGCCGTTAGCATCTTTGACCAGATTCTCCGGCTGTTTATACAGAGGATACTTGAAACGGTCGCCGGGTGTGAACGACCCTTCAAAAATCGGCGTATAATAACCGGTGAATAGCACTGTGCCGTTGTCGTCGCAACCTACCGACATATAAACATCAAACTTGTCCCTGATGGCTGCGTTCAAATCCGAACCTTTCACACCCGAACCCAGCAACGCCGAGAATTCTTTCAAGCTGTCCACTGCTATTTGATGGCTTATATCGCCGACAGGGAAGAACCCCTGACTCGACGGCTTGCCGAGGTAATTAAGACTCCTTTCTGCTGCCGGCTTTAAACCCTCAACATTAAAACAGGCTAAAGTAAAATCGGGTATCTCCGACGGATTTGTTATCTTGCGCAGCGCCGGCTGACCCGGCAGCAGGGGTTTATTGTATGGCGGCTTAACTGCCTCTTTCTTCATGGGGGCTTTGCACCCGGTTATGACTATTGCCGCTGACAGCAGTAAATAAAGCAAAACTTTGGTTTTCATAGTCTTCTGACTCCAACTACCGTATGTAATGTAACAGTTTACTCCAGAACCATAATATTCGACCATATTGACCGAATTTGAGCAAGTTTTTCTTGGATTTCTTACAGCTTCCTGAATATTGCTTTTTTAAGACCGATTGCTAAAATCCTGCTCTTTTATCTTTATCTTTTAAGAAATGGTAACAATCAAAATTCGTAATCTTTTTGGCCGGATTCGCAGCGCCTTCTATGTTTTTGCAGAGAATCAATTTTGCTGATTAACTCGGCCCGGCCCTGATTCCGAAGAAAACCGGCTACCCTCTTTTCGTTTTTCTCTTCACAGTATTGCAGCAACGCCGCCTGAAGTGTCTTTTCCCTGTGCCCCTTCGGGATAAAGATTTTTTTGCCTTTTGTGTCGAGCCCTGATACATACATCGCTGTCGAGGTAGTCAGCGGTATGGGGCTGAAGTCCTGAACCTGGCGGGGACACCACCCTCGCGAGACTAAATATTCCGTAAGTTTAATCGCGTCATCGGCCGTGCATCCCGGATGCGCGCTTATAAAATACGGCACAAGGTATTGCTCTTTGCCCGCCTGGCGTGACACCTCCTGAAAATATACCTCGAACTCTTCTAAAAGCTCGAACGAGGGTTTACCCATCAGCTCAAGCACCCTCGGACAATAATGTTCCGGAGCGACCTTAAGATGGCCGCCCACAAAATGCCGGGCCAGCAGCTTGATATATTCCTTGTTCTGAAGCGCCAAATCGTGACGGATACCTGAAGCAACATATATATTCGTTCGAGCAGACTGACTGGCCTGCCATTTCAGAAAAGATTCCATCATTTTTATTAGTTGCCCGGCGTCGGCTTTAAGATGTTTGCATACAGAGGGAACAAGGCAGCTCGTCCTTCGGCAGTCACTACCCTGTTCGCATTTCATTCCATACATATTGGCCGTCGGACCGCCTATATCGCTGATGGTGCCGCGAAATTGTTTGTGCTTTTTCAGGCAGTCCGCCTCTGCCAATAAACTGCCGATTGAACGGCTGCTGATATATCTGCCCTGGTGGAAATAAAGGGCGCAAAACGAGCAGCCGCCGAAACATCCTCGATGGGCCGTTATCGAAAAACGTATCGGCTCAAGGGCGGGTACGCCCCCCGCTTTGTCGTAACTCGGATGCCAGTTCCTCGCAAAAGGCGCATCATACAGCTCGTCCATTTCGAACTCGCTCAAAGGTTCGGCCGGCGGCATCACGACAATCTCACCGGGTTCCTGGTCTTGTATTACGGGAAGTCCTTTCGGATGCGCCTGCGACTGGTATGACTTTTGGCACGACATTACCAAACTATGGTCGGACTCCTGCTGCGACAACGAGGGCAGACGAACGGCGTTCTCCGGCATTGTCGTGTCACGCCTGACCGGATATGCCGTCCCCGCAATTCCTGCTAAATCATTAATCGACCCGCCGCTGCTCAGCCGTTCCGCAATTTCTTTAATTGCTCTTTCCGCCATGCCGTGAACTAACAAATCAGCTTTGGCATCGATTAAGACGGACCTCTTGAGTTTGTCTTCAATAAAGTCGTAATGGGTAAGTCTGCGAAGACTGGCTTCGAGACCTCCTAAAATCAAAGGAATCCCCTTAAACGCCTCGCGCACCCGCGCCGAATAAACAAACAGCGGCCGTCTCGGACGTAACCCCAAGACCCCGCCCGGACTATACACATCCCTTTTTCGCCGATGCCCCATCGAAGCATAGTCATTGAACTGCGAATCTATCGTCCCGGACGTAATTCCCCAAAACAATCTCGGCGGCCCCAGGCTCCGAAACGCATCCGCGCTCCGCCAGTCGGGCTGTGCGAGTATCGCTACTTTGTAACCCAGCTTCTCCAGCCATCTGCCTATCAGCGTAACCCCGAAAGAGGGATGGTCAACATAAGCATCGCCGGTAACAAGAATAATGTCCGCCTGTTTCCACCCGCGCTGACGCATCTCTTCAGGAGTAGTTGGAAGAAAAAGATTTGAATTATTAATGCCCATTTCAAATATATAATAGCATTTTCGGCTGTTTGTTCAAGATTTGCAAGTTTGACGTGCGGCTTCGACCAGGCCGGGCCGAAGCCCGCGGCTAAGGAATCACAGCGATTGTTTTATTGCTGATGAGGGATACATAAAATAAGTGGTTTTACATATTCCTGAAAAGAGTTCTGACGTTGGTCCGACGTCCTGCCCGGCGTTTATTGCCGATTGTCCTGCGGCCCTTACTGGTCCGCATCCGGGCCCTAAAGCCGCTCTTCCGTAATTTCTTGATTTTGCTCTTGCGATGGTTTTGCATAAGTATTTCCTATATGAACGACGATTTATTTTATCTTATTTTTACAGGTGCGACATTATAACGTTATTTAATTTTGTTTCAAGTTAAATAGCTGACAGGGTCCTGATGGTAAAACTGCTTTAACTCGTTATAAAGCTGCGGATGAATCTCTTTCAGCTCTCCGGGTTTTTCAAAAAAGAACTCCGTTACGACTGCGAAAAACTCCGCCGGGTTAGTTGCGCCGTATTTATTTAAAAAAGTCGGCTGGCGCTGAGCAGCCGCGCGCCTGAGCTTTTCGTAATCTTTTTGCAGCACGCGCGCCCACGCAATATAGCTCGATCTGTTTTTAAGAACGGCCGTGCCGTCTCTTTTGCCGCCGCAGCTTTCGATTTGATGCGCGAACTCGTGAAACACGACATTGTGACCATCGTTGACATCGGCAGTATCGTGCTTTATGTCATCCCACGACAGGACCACCGGCCCCCGGTGCCACGATTCCCCTCTAAGCGCCTGCGGCTCCTCAGATACTACCCCGCCCGGTAAATGTTCGACCCGCCGTGCTACAAAAGCCCGCGGATATACCAGTATCGTGGAAAGCCCCGGATAATAATCGGTTTCCCGATGCAGAAGCAGTATGCACGCCTGCGCAGCTATAGTAACTTTTACCTCATCGGTTATTTTGAGTCCCCGGCAGCCCTCGAACCGCTTCTCGCCCATAAATACAAGTATATGCCGCCGCAGCTCAGCTTTATCTTCGGACGGCAGCCTGCCATATAGCGGCACGTTCTTTTCAATAATCCGCAGCCACCCCTCAGGAAATTCCCGATTGCCGAGCCGCTTTCGTCGCCATCTCTTAAACAAGAACATACGATGTGATTATTTCTCCGGCTTTGTTACCTCGCCGGTCATCGGAACAAATCTAACCGGCAAAACATTCTTCCTGCTGAGATTGCCATTGCCGTCCTTTGTTATCAGAACCAGATATTGAAAACCTGATGCGGTCTCATAAGGCAATATCATCCTGCCGCCCGGGGCCAATTGCTTTATCAGCGGCTCAGGAATGCGCTCTGCCGCCGCCGTACCGATAATGGCGTCAAAAGGCGCCTTCTCCGGCCAGCCGAAATACCCATCGCCGGCCCTGACAAACACGTTCGGGTAACCCATCTCTTTCAGTTTTTCTTCCGCCCGTTTAGCTAATCCTTCGACAATCTCAATGGTATAAACTTCCGCGGCAATCTCGGCACAAATCGCCGCCTGGTAACCGGAGCCGGTGCCGATTTCTAATACCCTCGAAGCAGGTTCAAGCCTCAACGCCTCCGTCATAAATGCCACGATGTATGGCTGGCTTATCGTCTGGTCGAAACCTATCGGAAGCGGATGGTCGGCGTAAGCAAAGTCCTGCTTGCTGCCTGCTACAAATGCATGTCGGGGCACAATTCGCATCGCCGTCAAAACGTTTGGTTCTCTGACGCCCCTCGTCTGAATCTGCTCCGCAACCATTCTCTCCCGCTCTTTTACCCGTTCCGCAAAAGCAGGATGCGTATGCGTCGGCCGCGCCGCCTTCTTCTCTTCTGCAGTTTCCTGCTTCTGGCTTACACTAATCGGCGCCTGGCTTGGCACAAAACCTTTGTTTTGCGAATCACAGGCGGTTGTGAGAAAAATAACCGCCCCCGCCAAAGATAGCCCCGCATAAACCCCTGCCTTGAACAATCTCACATACTTTGTGCTCATTTTACTGCCGATTCTTATTTCATAACCCGTATAGACAGCTACTTTGGTTATAACGACGAGTTAATTATCCCCTCAATTTCCCCCAAACTCAAGCCGGAAATTTGCCGGTTTTCTCTGCTCTAACCCTGTTTTTTACGCCTAACTTTCGCCAAAAAGCCCTTGCAGACCCGGCAAACCTTCTCTATAATAAATAAAAACAACGAACGCGGGTGTAGCTCAGTGGTAGAGCGTCACGTTGCCAACGTGAATGTCGTGAGTTCGAGCCTCATCACCCGCTTTACGGAACTTTTCAGTAAAGGATTATAGAGTTATATAGTATCGGCGAGTTATCGGCTAATAGTAGTTTGGCGTCGGTCGCCGGTATGTTTGAAAAATACTGAAATCTGGCTAAGGGAAATCGTTTTCTCGATGCCTTTTTTATTTATTATTTTAAGCTAGTTGTGCGGGAGCATTGGAATGGCCAAAGAGCAGGAAACCACAGAATTGAAAAACACGGTTAAAATCGAAAACGCGGGACCTTGTAAGAAAAAAATCACCATAGAGATTCCGGAAGAGACGGTAAAAAAAACCACGGACGAGCAGTATGAGACTTTGCGCAAGGAAATTACGCTGCCGGGCTTTAGAAAAGGCAGGGCGCCGCGCCGGCTTCTGGAAAAAAGGTTCGGCAAGGAAACAACAGAGCAAATTAAACTGAAATTATTGGCCGACGCAAGCGAGTCAGCCCTTAAGGATAATAAGCTGGATATTCTTCGCGAGCCGGATATTGATTTCAAAAAGGTAGAGCTGCCGGCCACGGGGCCGCTGAAGTTCGACTTCGAGGTCGAGGTAAGGCCGGAGTTCGATTTGCCGAAGCTCGATGGCATCCCGGTAGAAAAGCAAAAGCTGAAAGTCACAGACGAGCAAATCGAAACGGAGATTGAGCAGCTGCAAAAGTGGTCGGGTATATGGACGCCGAGAGACGGCGGAAAGGTTGAGCTCAACGACCAGATAATAGCTGATGTAGTGCTGAAAACTGAAGGCGTCGAGGAAGAACAGAAACTTAATAATACCGAGATATATGTCAGGCCGAGTGGTTTTGTCGGAGCAATCCCGGTAGAGAAGCTGGACGAGCTTCTTGTGGGCGCCAAGACCGGCGATACAAAGAAAACGAGTGTAGAGGTACCAAAAACATATTTCCAGCAAGAGTATCGCGGCAAAAAAGTGGATGTCCAAATTGCAGTCAAAGAAGCGAAATGGCTCAAACCGGCGGCGATGGATGAAAATTTCTTCCAGAGAGTCGGCGTCAAAGATGAAACCGAGCTGCGGGACAAACTGCGGGCCAGTCTCCAGGCCCGGCTGGAGCAGCAGGTCAGAGGCGAGATGGCTGAACAGATTTACAAATATATGCTCGACAACACCAAACTTGACCTGCCCGTAGATGTAGTTGCAGAACAATCTAACGCACTGCTGCAGAAACAGTATTCCAACCTAATGATGAGAGGGATTGGCCGCGAGCAGATTGAAGAGCATATGGAACAACTCAGGGCAGGCAGCGAACAGCAGGCAAACGAGCAGCTCAAAACATTATTCATAATGGCTAAAGTCGCCGAGAAATTCGAGATCGAGGTAACCGACGAGGAAATTAACGGCCATATCGCACAGATGGCTGTTCAGCGGGGACAGCGACCCGAAAGAATGAGGGAAGAGATGAATCGTGACGGCTCTCTGGCGCAGTTTAAGCTGCAGGTCAGGGAAGATAAGTGCATCGCCAAACTGCTCGAATCAGCCAGGATAACGGAAATCGAACCCCGAAAAGTAACCAAAAAAGCCGAGAAACCGGCCAAGGCGGAGAAGGCGGCTAAGCCGGCGAAAACAACTGCGGAAGAGAAACCGGCTAAAACAGTTGCTAAGAAGCAGGCCAAGAAACCAGCACCAAAAGCCCATGCACCGGAGAAAAAACCGGCTCAAAAGCACAAAACTACTACCCAAAAAAGCAAACCGAAGGGCAAAAAAAACCGATAAGGTATATGGGTATTGATAATCAATTGAAGGAAGCAATAAATGTTCATTGAACGTCCCGAAAAAAGGGTCTTGAAACCCCAGGAAGTGCTTGACCAGTACGGCCCAGGCAGCCAGTACCAGCGATATCGCCAGATGAGTCTCGATGATATGCTGCTGGATAACCGCATCGTTTTTCTCATCGGCGAGATATCATACGCCCGGGCTGCCGAGGTCATCATGAAAATGCTCTACCTCGACAACCTCAAGCGCAACAGCGAAATCAGCTTATACATAAATTCCCCCGGCGGCAGCGTTGACGACACGATGGCTATTTACGACACCATAAGTTTCGTCGGCTCTCCCGTTGCGACTTACTGCATCGGCAGGGCGCAGTCCGGCGGAGCAGTCGTCCTCGCGGCAGGCACAAAGGGCAGACGTTTCGCGCTTCCGCACGCAAAAGTTATGCTCCATCAGCCGTGGGGCGGCGTCAGCGGACAGGCGGCCGATATCAAAATCCAGGCGGAGGAAATCGGCAAGGCCAAAATTATGATTAATGAGATTCTTTCGAAGCACACCGGCCAGCCGGTTGAGAAAATCGCCGCTGAGACCGAAAGAGACAGATATATGACCGCAGATGAAGCTCTGAAGTACGGCCTTGTTGACGAGGTCCTCCACGAAGTTGAAGATGATAAGAAAGAAAAAACTAAAAAATAAAACGGAACACCAGATATGACAATGAATCAAAATTTAGTGCCAATCGTAATTGAAAAAAGTGGGCGCACCGAACGTGCCTACGATATTTATTCCAGGCTGCTCAAGGATAGAATTATCTTCCTCGGCGGAGTGATTGATGACGACGCCGCGAATTTAATTGTCGCCCAGATGCTGTTTCTAAGCAATGAAAGCAGCAAAACAGACATCCATTTTTATATCAATTCGACAGGCGGCTCAATCACCGCAGGCCTTGCGATATACGATACGATGCAGTTTCTGCGATGCGATGTCTCAACTTACTGCATCGGACAGGCGGCGAGTATGGCGGCGGTGCTAATGTCAGGCGGCAAGGCCGGCAAGCGGTTCGTTCTTGCCAATAGCCGTGTTCTTCTGCATCAGCCGTTAATCGCGGGCGTACTGGAGGGCCCCGCTACCGATTTGGAGATTGAAACGAAGGAGATATTGCGTCTGCGCGCCAGGCTTTATAATATAGTGGCTAAGCATACAGGCCAAAGCCCGGAAAAAATAGAAAAGGATTGCGACCGAAATCTCTGGTTGGAAGCGGAAGAAGCAATCAGCTACGGATTGGCCGATAGAATACTGCAGAAAGCGCCTGAAATCGTCAGGAACCCGGAGCAAAACGGTTAAAAAACGGATTGAAAGGTATATGCAGGTGAGAAAAATAATCTTGGTCGGATGTCTGTTCGCTATCGCCGCCGGCTGCGAGGGCAGCAAGCCGGCAAAAGGGGCCAAAACACTCCAGCAGGAAAACGCGGAGCTGAAAAGCCAAATCGAGCAATCCAAATCAGAAAACGAGCAATTAAAAAGCCAGGTCCAGATTCTCTCTAAATTGCCGTCTGAGGCCAGGATTGAAGACCTTTACGACCTGCAAAAAATCAAGATTACCAGGTACACTAATCTTTATGATAAAAATAAAGACGGCAAGAAAGAAAAGCTGCTTGTTTATATACAACCTATTGATGAGCAAAGAGATATAGTAAAGGCAACCGGCGCGGTGGATGTCGAGCTTTGGAACTTAGACAAAGAGGCTGGCGAGGCAAAATTGGGCGCCTGGCACGTAACGCCGGATGAGTTGAAAACCCTTTGGTGTGCGACACTTATAACAATTAATTACAGAATGAGTTTTGACGTGGGCGATAAAATCACCGGCAAGGAGAAGGAGCTGGTAGTTAAAGTAACCTTCACCGATTATACGAGCGGGAAAGTATTTAAAGAGCAAAAAATAATCCGGCCACGCTAAAAAAACACAATTTCTAAGGGGGGTCATTTCTGGCAATTTGGGGGATTTGGGAAATTTAGGGTAGCACTAAACGCGCAAGTTTGCGTTTTTTGGCAGGTAGAAAGTGGTAGAAATTGCTAAAAATTGCTAAAAGCGCGCGCAAAAGTGAGACAAAATGCGCGTAAAATGGTTGAAAATTGCAGGGAATTTTTACCCCCCTGCGCGAATTGTTCGAAGTGAACAATCCGCGGAAAATTTCAAAAAACAAGCGACAAAATTCAAATAAATTCCAATCACCAAGATACAAAATTCAAAACAGAAATTAGCCGTGAAGATAAATTAGGTGTAGATTGCCCAAATTAACATTGGGGCTTTTTAATCACAGATTACACGACGTTTCTCAAGAATTTTTTTGGCAACTGGGGACAAGGGCGCATAATATATATAGAGCGATTGCGATAATGCTCGTTGTTTTCATTTAAGAGCAGGAGGCGATAATGAAAACATACGGCGTAACACTTCGATTTTTCAAAATTCCACCGCGGGGAAGTTGCTACACACAATGTCTGCGCATTTTGGAAAAAAAGTTTACTGTGCAGGCAGTGGGTGGGTTTAAAAGGAGGCGAGGCCAATGAAAAAACAAGCTGTGATTGTGAAAGAGTATTGTATGGGCATTAAAGATTATCAACAGTTTGTTTTGAAAGGGTGGAAAAATGGAAACTGTAAAAAGACTGACAATTTGTTTTCTGGTATTGGGCCTTTCGGCCTATTCAGTGCAATCAGCCGGCGCGGAGCCGATGGGGACGGCGTTTATCTATCAGGAGCAACTCTACGATTATAATTATCCTGCCGACAGCAATTATGATTTTCGGTTCACGCTGTATGATGCAAATAGCTACGGCAACCAAATAGGTGATGACGTGAACGTGGCTGATGTGAATGTAATCGATGGTTACTTTGCAGTTAAACTGGACTTTGGGGACGATGCGTTCGATGGCGATGCTCGCTGGATAGGGATTGGTATTCGGCCGAGTGAGCAGAATGACCCCAACGGCTATGCCGTCCTTGAGCCAAGGATGGAAGTGATGCCTACGCCGTATGCGCTTTATGCAAAGAGTAACGCGGGCAGTGATAACGACTGGATGGTCTCGGGGAACGATATGTATTCAATCCCCTCAGGCAATGTCGGCATCGGGACTACAAACCCTGTCTCCAAGCTGAGTGTCAACGGAGACATCAGAGCGGCTTCCGTTTACAAGATAGGCGGCAGCACGGTCCTGTCAGTTCCAAACTCGAATACGCTCGTAGGTGTTGGTGCTGGTCGGGATACCACAGGCAATTACAACACATTCTCAGGATGCCTGGCAGGCTTCCGCAACACGGCGGGCGGTGGAAACACATTCCTGGGATATATGACGGGATTTTTAAACGACACAGGGAATGGAAACACATTCTCAGGATATCAGGCGGGCAACTCCAACAAGACAGGCAATTACAATACATTCTCAGGATATCAGGCAGGATATAAAAGCACAGGTTCTGGAAATGTCTTCATTGGGCACAAAGCGGGATACAACAACGAAACCGGCTCGGGCAAACTCTACATCGCCAATTCAGATATTAATCCCCCTTTGATTTATGGCGATTTCAGCACCGGCAACGTCGGCATCGGGACAACGGAGCCGGGAGCAAAATTAGAGGTGGCAGGACAGATTAAGATTGCCGGCGGCACTCCGGGAATAGATAAGGTTCTCACATCTGATGCCAGCGGTCTTGCAACTTGGCAACCGATCCCTGATTCAGGCATACCTTCAGGAGTTATTGTGATGTGGTCAGGATCAATAGACAGTATCCCGACTGACTGGGTTCTTTGCGACGGCAAAAATGGTACGCCTGATTTAAGAGAAAGGTTTATTGTAGGTGCAGGCGGAGATAATCCTGACGTGAATGGTCCCACCGATGGTTACTCGCCTGGGGCACATGGCTGTGATGATCAATGGAAACATAAGTTAACCGAAGCCGAAATGCCAGCACATACACATACATATACATACACGACGTATTATACTCTAGCTGATAATGTTAAACGTGATGGTGGAGAAGGGTATTGGAGATATACGAATTCTGCTGGTGGAACAACGTCGAGTGTAGGTGGAAACCCTGACGGCAGCACCCAGCCACATGAGAACAGGCCGCCGTATTATGCGTTGGCGTATATTATGAAACTGTAAAGTTTGGAAGCTAAAAAAGGCAAAAGGGCTGCGATGGGTATGCTCGCAGCCCTTTGTTCAACAGCACAAATTCGGCTTATGTCCTGCGTTTTCGCAGCAAAGCCAAGCTACCTAAGCCGAGCAGGGCAGGCCGGTGGGCTAACCATTTTTGAGATTGCCACGGCCTTCGGCCTCGCAATGACAATTCTGCGCTGCGCCAGCCGGAGGCGGTGTGAGCAGCGGCGGGGAATATATTCTTCGCGGGACAATGGGTCAGTCGAACGCTGGCCGTTGAGGTAAGAGCAGCGTTTAGCGGATAAACGACGAGAGATTTTATCCGCCTTCGCTAAAGCTGCGGCGAGACAAGTTTGCTTGGCAGAAGGACTGAGACTGTGGTTTCGGAGCCGGGGGCACCTGTTATGGGAAGTGAGCCGGTGTTTAATTAAATCCGGCTGGCAGTGTGAAAAAGGCCTATTCCGCAGCCAAAATCAGCAATTTGGGGAAAATCCTTGTTATTTGCGAGAAAACTACGTATAATTTGTTAATAAACCAATAAGGAGGTAAAATGATGAAAAGTGTAACACACTCCAAGGGAGCTATCGTTTCAATAACAATCTTAGTAACCATCCTTTGTCTTAGCCAGCCGGCGTTTCCCGCTGACCGTGTAGCGGGTAATATGATGCTGATAAACGATAACGGCGGATGGTGCTGGTATCAGGACGACAAGGTTGTTTACGATCCTGTCGGGCGCAATGTCCTCGTGAGCACGGCGGCGGAAGAGCATGGTTTCGGCGGAGTCAGCGGAACACGCCTCAATGATATGGATGCCACTACATTTAATATCGACACAGGGACGCGGACGCGGACACTTGCGCACGAGTTCGGCGGCGACGACCATAATATGGGGGCATTCTGGATACGGCCTGACGGCAGGTATCTGCATATATATTGTCAACATTACAATGACCCGCAGGTAACCTACCTGCGCCTGGCCGACAACCCGCACGACGGAAGCAGCTGGGGCAGCGAGTACACCTATAACTGGGAGACCATCAGCGGCCTGACTGATACTCAGTCCAGCAGTTATACCAATGTTTACTATCTTTCCGGCGAGGGAACCCCCGGAGTTGGACGATTGTATAATATCATTCGAGTATTTACGCGAACTCCTTGCATCTCTTACTCGGACGACCTGGGCCAAACGTGGCAGTATATGGGGCAGCTTTGCAGTCCGGCAGGAGGTTCGACTTATTCCAATTTCTATCACAAGTTCAGAAGCAACGGCGTTGACCGGATAGACTTTATAGGCGTTGAGAACCACCCGCGTGACAACAATAACAATGTCTATCACGGCTATATCAAGAACGGCAAGAGCTACAACTCTTACGGGGTTGTAGTAGACGACAACCTTTACGACCAGAGCGCTCCCTCCGTGCAGGCATTTACGCCGATATTTATCGCTGATACGACTATAGACGCCGATTCATATCACACAGGCTGGAGTAATGAGATGGAGCTTGATAAAGACGGGCATCCTGTTTGCCTGTATCAGACCCGCCACGGCACAGAGCCATGGGGTAACAACAGCGGCAGCTGGGGCAACATCGGCGCTGCAGACCACCGTTTCTTTTACGCACGTTTCAACGGCTCAACCTGGACTTCTACAGAGTTATGCAAAATGGGTGGAGGGCTTCACCTGCCCGAACAGGATTACATCGGCATGGGCTGTATTCATCCTGACGACGCCAACATTGTCTATGTCGCAACACAGTTCGACCCTCGCGACGATTCAGAAAATGAGTATCGTGAGATATTCAAAGGCGTGACTTCTGATAACGGCTCGACGTGGAACTGGACACAACTCACATTCGATTCAACAATTAATAATACCCGTCCGGCAGTTCCTCAATGGGACGCCGACAATACAGCGGTTGTCTGGACAAGAGGTAATTGGGGACAGGACAATTATGAAGATTATGACCTTGTAGCTGTTGGAATGATAGAGGAAAAAGATGCGACACTAGGTTTAGTCAATTATATCGACGCCGGCACGAGCAATACAACAGAGTCAGACGGTTCGGCATTTTCGCCGACCGGTCCGAGCGGCAGCGCAGGGACAGCGGACAGCCAGTGGCACGAATACACAGGATACGGCAACGGAGGAAGCTGTTTCACGGCCGGTGACGGCGGGACGGAAAACGTTCCAACGATAAAGACCACAATAACAGGTTTGTCAGACGGGACGTATGACGTGTTCGCATACTTCTGGTGCGACCCTGCCCAGGACTGGGGAATAAGAGGCGGATTTGCATCTGATGTGGATAGTATGCTGTGCTTCAGCAGGCAATCGGCTCAATTTGCCGAGGCATCGCAATTCTCCGGTTCTGTAACAGTTACGGGTACCGGGGTCCAGCTTTACCGGGTTTATATCGGCCGCAAGACAGTGAGCGGAGGCACGCCGGTCGTTGTTTATCTTGATAACTACGACAGTGTTTACAATTCCAATGCACCTACCCGCACGACATACGACGGGGTTGGAGTGGCCAGCATCAGCTATGTGGAAGATGTTAGCCCGCCTGAGCCGAATGTTATGACATGGGCTTCTGTGCCTACGACAACGGGCCCAAGTACAATTACAATGACTGCAACGACGGCTACGGACACCAGCCCGCCGGTGCAGTATTACTTCGAATGCACCACTGACGGCGACGCTAATAGTGATTGGCAGACAAATCCGACCTACGTTGCTACAGGTTTGACGCCGAGCACTGAATATTCATTCAGGGTCAAGGCACGCGACAGTTCTGCGGCCCAGAATGAGACGGGCTGGTCGAGCACACAGTCTGCAACAACCGACTCGCCGGACACAACGCCGCCTACGCCTGACCCGATGACATGGGCGACGGTGCCGACGGCAACAGGGGCGTATTCGATCACGATGACGGCGAGTACCGCCACGGATGTCTGCAGTCCTCCCGTGCAGTATTACTTCGAATGCACTACCAACGGCAGCAAAACAAGCGGGTGGCAGACGAGCGCAACTTATTCACCGAGCAGCCTTAATCCATCAACTTCATATTCATTCAGGGTCAAGGCACGCGACAGCGCCGCCGCCCTTAATGAGACGGGCTGGTCGAGCACACAATCAGCAACTACGCAGGCACAGCCTACAAACATCACACTGCTCGGTTCGTGGGTGACTGGCTTATCTCATACAAAAGAATCAGGCAGTAACCGTGCTTTGATATTCATCGCACATGGTGAACGCTCCGGTACAATGAACCTAACCGCTGTAACATACGGCGGGCAATCAATGACAAAGGTCGTTGACAGGTACTACTATTCCGGAAACGGCGCTTATGCCGCAGCATATATTCTTAAAGAGGCTGGTGTTGCCGCCGCAACCAACAGTAATTTTGTTGTTACCTGGGATACTACGCCGACGGAAGTTAAATACGCCAGCGTATTCCTTTCTAACGTTAATCAAACAACCTCTACCGGAGCAACCGGCTACGGTGAAGGTACAAGCAACCCAGTAACGACCCCTGCACTTGCAACAAACAGCGGCGATATGGTTCTTCTCGGGGCCACCTGCGGCAACTTAGGCACATATACAATGAACAACAGCTTTACTTTAGGTGTTAATCAGTCCTCCACTTCGTCTACCGGGGCAACCGGTTATAAATCTGCTACCGGAGCATCTGAAACGCCCAGTGCAACACATAGCAGCTTGAACCGCCAGGTGCTTATCGGCTTCGTAGTTCAGGGAGGAACACCTCCTCCATTGAATATTGCCAGTAATCCGTATCCGGCTAACGGGGCAAGTAATGTTTCTATTTCCACCAGTTTATCGTGGGATGCTCCTACAGCATATACGCCGACCAGCTACGATGTTTACTTCGGAACCGACACTACTGCTCACAATAATCCTAAATACACAGTTGGTACGAATAGTTACGACCCGCCCGACGACCTTTTAGAAGGGACAACATATTACTGGGCGGTCGATTCGAACAACGCAGGGACGATATATACCGGCGATGACTGGAGTTTTACGACTTATGAACCAATAGAGATTGGTGACCTCGTGGCAAATTATATATTAAGCCAGACGCTTTCAACATATTATGCATCCGCTTGTTCATACTATGGAGTGATGATATATTCTGAAGTAACAGGGGATACCGATCTCAAGAATAGCGTCATTGCAGCTTTCCCTTCTACTTATTACACAGGTGCAACACTGCCGCCGGAAGGCAGCGTAGACGAAAATATCTACGGGATACTTCCATTTGAGCTATACCGCCAGACGGGCGATGCCAACTATCTTACATCGGCACAATATTTAGCTGACGAGGAATTTAATCCTCCACGTACTGACGGTCTGAGCGAATACTCACGATTCTGGGTAGATGATTTGTATATGATTGGTTCACTTCAGGCCCAGGCATATAAGTCCACAGGAGATCCTAATTATGCCAACCGTGCTGTTACCCAACTTTTGGGGTATATGGGAGAGGTGGAACAGTTACAACAGTCTAACGGTCTTTTTCATCATACCCTAAGCGCTCCATTTTTCTGGGGACGAGGTAATGGCTGGGCAGCAGCGGCTATGACAGAGGTCCTTTTGAGTATTCCAGAAGACCACCCGGATCGCGCACAGTTGCTTACTAAATATCAGAACATGATGGCCGGCTTGGTTGCGTGCCAGGGTCCGAGCGGGATGTGGTATCAGGTTCTTGATATGGGCAGTGACCCGCGCAACTGGTATGAATCATCTTGTACAGGTATGTTTGTCTTCGCACTGGCAACAGGAGTAGAAAAAGGATGGCTTCCTGAGGTTCCATATAAGCAGGCCGCTTTGGATGGATGGGCCGCACTGGCAAATTATGTGGACGAACAAGGTCGTGTTTTACAAGTCTGTCCAGGAACAGGTGCAAGCTCCGATGTGGCGGTTTACTTAAACAAGGTACCGGATAATACTGGCAATCCTCATGGTCAAGCAGCGGTTATCTGGGCAGCGAAAGCAATGGAATCTACGCCCAGCGACACAACACCTCCTGCGCCCGACCCGATGACATGGTCCTCGGTTCCTGCGGCAACAGGACAGACTACAATTACGATGACCGCGACGACCGCTACAGATGCCAATAGTCCACCGGTAGAATATTACTTCGAATGCACTAATGACGGCAGCAAGAGCAGCAGCTGGCAGACAAATCCGACATATGTTGCTTCCGGTCTTAACGCGGGTACTTTGTATTCATTCAGGGTCATGGCACGTGACAGCGCTACCACCCCGAACGAGACGGGCTGGTCGAGCACACAATCCGCGACCACCGATCCGCCTACACCTGATACAACACCTCCGACACCCGACCCGATGACCTGGGCAACGACACCAACAGCAACGGGCTCGAGCACAATTACAATGACTGCGACGACCGCCACCGATAGTGAAAGTCCGCCGGTAGAATACTACTTCGAATGCACTAATGACGGCAGCAAGAGCAGCGGCTGGCAGACAAGTGCAACATACGCAGCTTCAGGTCTAACCCCGGACACTCTTTATTCATTCAGAGTCAGGGCACGTGACAGCGCTACCACCCCGAACGAGACGGGCTGGTCGAGCACACTATCCGCTACCACCAATCCTACACCCGATACAACACCTCCTGCGCCCGACCCGATGACATGGTCCTCGGTTCCTGCGGCAACAGGACAGACTACAATTACGATGACCGCGACGACCGCTACAGATGCCAATAGTCCACCGGTAGAATATTACTTCGAATGCACTAATGACGGCAGCAAGAGCAGCAGCTGGCAGACAAATCCGACATATGTTGCTTCCGGTCTTAACGCGGGTACTTTGTATTCATTCAGGGTCATGGCACGTGACAGCGCTACCACCCCGAACGAGACGGGCTGGTCGAGCACACAATCCGCGACCACCGATCCGCCTACACCTGATACAACACCTCCGACACCCGACCCGATGACCTGGGCAACGACACCAACAGCAACGGGCTCGAGCACAATTACAATGACTGCGACGACCGCCACCGATAGTGAAAGTCCGCCGGTAGAATACTACTTCGAATGCACTAATGACGGCAGCAAGAGCAGCGGCTGGCAGACAAGTGCAACATACGCAGCTTCAGGTCTAACCCCGGACACTCTTTATTCATTCAGAGTCAGGGCACGTGACAGCGCTACCACCCCGAACGAGACGGGCTGGTCGAGCACACTATCTGCAACTACCGACTCGGCGCCCAGCGTATCCATTGACCTTGTAGCCGGTAATATGATGCTGATAAACGATAACGGCGGGTGGTGCTGGTATCAAGACGATAAGATTGCTTACGACCCCACTGCCGGCAATATCCTCACGAGTACCGCTGCAGAAGAGAACGGTTTCGGCGGAGTCGGCGGAGCAAGATTAAATGATATGGATACCACTACATTTAACATAGCCACAGGAAAGCGCACGGTGAGACAAGCGCGTGATTCCGGCGGCGGCGACGACCATAATATGGGCGCCTTCTGGATAAGGCCTGACGGCAGGTATCTGCATTTGTATGCACCGCATTACAGTTCTTCAGGTCAAACCTTCTACCGTCTGGCGACCTATGCGAATGACGGCAGCGTCTGGGGCAGTGAGCAAAACTATGACTGGGATACTATCAGCGGCATTAGCGGGGGCACGCTTTCTTATACGAATGTTCACTACCTTTCGGGCGAGGGGACCGGCAACGGCCGATTGTATAATATCGTGCGCTGGAATGAGGTCACTCCTAACATTTCTTATTCGGACGACCTTGGCGTTACGTGGCAATATATGGGCAGACTTAACAGTCCCGTAGGAGGCGCGACTTATTCCAACTTTTATCACAAATTCAGGGGCAACGGGGTTGATCGGATAGACTTTATCGGTTGTGAGCAGCATCCTCGCAATTACAATAATAGTGTCTTTCACGGCTATATCAAGGGAGGGAAGGGATACGACTCTTACGGTAATGTAGTAGATGACGATCTTTTCGACACGGATGCTCCCTCCATACAAGCATATACGCCGGTATTTACTGCTGCTGATCCGCAGTTAGCCGACACATATCATACAGGTTGGACTAATGAAATTGAGATAGACAAAGACGGTTATCCGGTTTGCCTGTATCAGACCCGCTACGGAACGGACCCATGGGGTAACGGCAGCGGCCAGAATACCATCGGTGCGGCGGACCACCGTTTCTTCTATGCACGTTTCAACGGCACCGCGTGGACTTCTACAGAGCTATGCAAAATGGGAACCGGGCTTCATGAGCCTGAACAGGACTACCTCCCAATGGGCTGCATACATCCTGATGATGCCAACATAGTTTATGTCGGAACACCCTTTGATCCTCGTGACGATTCGCCGCTCGAGCACATTGAGATTTTCAAGGGTGTAACGAGCGACAAAGGTCTAACCTGGGACTGGACACAAATTACAACCAATTCAACAGAAGATAATATCCGTCCTGCTATTCCCAAATGGAACGCCAACAACACGGCGGTCTTCTGGACGAGGGGTGAATATCCCGGCCAGGAAAACTACGACTTTGTAGTTGTGGGAATGCTTGAGGAGCAGGACATGACATTGGGTTTAGTCAATTATATTGATGCGACCGAGAGTAACACCGAAGAGTCGGGCGGTTTGCCGTTTACACCGACGGGCCCAAGCGGCAGTGCCGGTTCTGCCGATAACGAGTGGCACGAATACACAGGCTACGGCAACGGAGGCAGCTGTTATACAGCCGGCGACGGCGGAACCGAAAACGTTCCCACGATAAAGACAACAATAACCGGTCTGGCAGACGGGACGTATGACGTGTTCGCATATTTCTGGTGCGACCCGGCCCAGGACTGGGGCGTGAGGGGCGGCTTTGAATCAGATGTGGATAGTATGCTGTGCTTCAACAAGCAATCCTCTCAGCACGCAGAGGCATCTCAATTCTCCGGTTCGGTCGACGTTGTTAACGGCGACTACATTCTTTATCGCGTTTATATCGGCCGAAAGGAAATAAGCGGAGGCGGTTCGATTGATGTTTATCTTGACAACTATGACAGTTCTTATACTACTAATATACCAACCCGCACAACGTATGACGGTGTCGGAGTAGCCAGTGTTTCCTATATTGAAGACGTTACGCCGCCTGAGCCGAACGCTATGACATGGGCTTCTCTACCTAGTGCAACCGGTCCGATGACAATTACAATGACGTCAACCACAGCTGTAGATGACAGCCCGCCCGTGCAGTATTATTTCGAATGCACCACCGACGGTGACGCTAACAGCGGCTGGCAAACAAATCCGACATATGTGGCTTCAGGTCTAAACCCGAGCACTCTATATTCATTCCGGGTCAAGGCACGTGACAGTTCGCCTGCCCAGAATGAGACGGGGTGGTCAAGCACACAATCAGCAACGACTGATCCACCTGATACTACACCGCCGACGCCTGACCCGATGACGTGGTCTTCGACGCCAACGGCGACAGGACAGACTACAATCACTATGACTGCAACAACTGCTGCTGACAGTGAGAGTCCGCCGGTGCAGTACTACTTCGAGTGCACTAACGACGGAAGCAAGAGCAGTAGTTGGCAATCGAGCACGACATACGTTGCCTCCGGTCTCAACGCGGGCACTTTATATTCGTTCAGGGTCAAGGCACGCGACAGCGCCACGGCTCAGAATGAGACGGACTGGTCTACAGAGGAATCTGCAACAACCGACCTTCCGGATACAGTACCGCCGACACCTGACCCGATGACGTGGTCTTCAGTGCCAACGGCGACAGGTTCGAGCACAATCACGATGACAGCATCGACTGCTACGGATGCGGATAGTCCGCCTGTTGAGTATTATTTCGAATGCACCAATGATGGCACCAAAACCAGCGGCTGGCAGTCAGGTACGACATACGTCGCTTCAGGCCTGACGCCGAGCACTTTGTATTCGTTCAGGGTCAAGGCACGCGACAGTTATCTTATTCCCAATGAGACAGGCTGGTCGAGCACGCTATCAGCAACTACCGACCTGCCTCCGACAGATATTGAAATCCTCGGCTCGTGGGCGACAGGTTTATCCCATGCAAAAGAAGCCGGCAACAGCCGGGCTTTGATTTTCATTGCTCATGAAGAATCTGCCAGTGGTCTTGACCCAAGTTTGACTTCCGTAACATACGGCGGGCAGGCAATGACCAAGGTTATTGAAAGGAGTGCCGTCACCACTGGCTACGGGAATTACGTTGCGGCATTTATACTCGACGAAGCCGGCGTAGCTGCTGCGAACAGCGGCACGTTTACTCCCACCTGGAGCGCTTCGACGAGTTCTATCTCGTATGCAAGTGTATTCCTTTCCAATGTTGACCAGACAACTTCCATAGGAGAATCCGCAAGCAATGGAACGACAAGCGGTACGGACCCAATCTCGACAAGTCCGCTTGCTACAAATGACGGGGATATGGTTATTCTCGGTGCGACCAACGCTAATAACGGCTCATATACATTAGGCGGCGGCTTTACAGAAGGGACCGACCAGTCGGTTGGGACTAGTGGGCACACAGGTGTAACCGGCTACAAGTCCGCAACGGGCGCAGCCGAGACACCAAGCGCAGATCACTCGAGCACAGTTACCCGTCAGGTTATTATTGGATTTGTGCTCCAAGCTTTGTCAGGCGGCGGACCTGTTACCCGGACGCTGGCGGTTTCTTCTTCAGCGGGCGGCACAGTAACCACGCCCGGCATAGGTGACTTCGACTACACGAACGGTACCAACGCAAGTATCGTTGCGTCTGCTAACGCCAATTATCATTTCGTGAACTGGACGGGCACCGCGGTAACGGCAGGCAAAGTAGCCAGCCCGACTTCGGCCAGTACCACTGTTTTAATGGATGCATCTTATAATGTGGTAGCCAACTTCGCTATAGACACATTCACTCTTGATTACGCGGCAGGCGCGGGCGGAAGCCTGACAGGCGATACCTCACAGGTGGTCAATTACGGCGGCAATGGAACTGCTGTAACAGCGGTACATAATATCGGCTACCACTTTGTCAACTGGAGTGATTTATCTACGGACAATCCGAGAACAGACCTGAATGTAACAGCCAATATAAACGTAACGGCCAACTTCGCTATTGACCAGTATACGGTCTCCGCTTCAGCGGGCACCAACGGCAGTATCGTTCCTTGGGGCGATGTCACGATAAACTACGGAGGCAACCAGATGTTCACGGCCAACGCGGACCTGGGTTATGAGGTCGACGAGTGGACTGTGGACGGCAATCAGGTCCAATCCGGAGGGACTACCTATACAATATATAACGTCACGAGCAACCATACAGTAGCCGTGACATTCAACCAGATTATCCTCTCGATTTCCGGCTATGTGGTAGAGCAGGACGGCAGTACGCCGGTCGAAGGGGTGCTGATGGAGACAGGCGATGTTAATACTTTAACCAACGCCGACGGCTTCTACGAACTGCCGGTCAATTACGGCTGGTCGGGCCAAGTCACTCCTTATAAAGAAGGATATATCTTCGCGCCGGACAGCACTATATATACCAATGTCACACAGAACCAGAGCAGTGACGATTACACAGCGACACTGATAACCTTCAGGATTGCGGGCATTGTGCTTGCCGACGACTATATCACGCCCCTGAGCGATGTAAACGTATCGGCCGAAAACGGCGGCGGGCCGTGGACAAGCAGATACGGCGGCGGGGCAACGCTGACGGACGCAGACGGCTATTATGAAATCGTTGTGGACTACAACTGGTCGGGCAATGTCACGCCCGCCAAAGAGGCCTACGTCTTCGCGCCGAACAACAGAAGCTATGCAAACGTAAAAGAGGACTGGATGACGGACCAAAGCTACACCGGGACTCTGCTGACTTATAAGATCAGCGGTTACATAAAGAACGAATGCGACGAGCCAATAGAAGGGGTTATGGTCGATGCCAACAACGGCGGCAACCAAGATACGACCGATTCAACCGGCTTATATGAGGTATGGGTCGATAGTTTCTGGTCCGGAACGGTAACACCGCACAAGCAACATTACATATTTGACCCGAACCAGATGGATTATTCTAATGTACAGGCAGATATAGCCAACCAGAACTACGCCGCATATAACGTTTATGACCTCGATTGCGACGGCTTAATCGGCTGGGGCGACGTCGGCGTAATGGCTGATAACTGGCTGTCGAGCGGCCCTGACATTCCGGGTGATTTATACAAGGATGAATACAACATTGTCGATTTCCTGGATTTTGCCGAATTCGGTTCAGTCTGGCTGGCAAATTAATAATCCATTAGAATCGACGGTAACGATACTAATTTATAATTTGCAGGGCAGGAGAATTGTTACGGTGGTACCGCTGCCGGGGCTGCTTGTTATGGAAAGGGAGCCTCCGTTTAACTGGATGAGCCTGGCAGCGTGAGCAAGGCCCATCCCCCGCTTTCGGCCGGCAGGTAGATTAGAGAAAAAGGGGAACATCGCCTTTTGAAGCGTCTGCTCATCCATTCCGCAGCCGAAATCAACGATTGTCAATTTTACAAAGCCGCCGGAGGGGTCTGCAGAGGCAGAGATTTTTACAGGGCCGTAACTATCGGCGTAAGACTGGATAGAATTACAGATGACATTCGCGATAGCCGATGCAACCTGAGCGGAATCGGCGAAAATGTTTTTGATGTCCCCAACAACTTCAATCCTCGCATCGATGCGCTCCACACCAGTTTTGCGCGATGCCAACTGTATGGCTTCATCAAGTATCTGCCTGTGAGACGTCCAGGTCTGGTGAGGCGCCGGCGGGCTGGCAAAGACAAACAGGTCATCGATAATCGCGGTAATTTGGCCAGCGTTTTTCCGGATTTGTTCGAGTATTTGTTTTTTCTGGGGGTCGGTCTCGCCGGCAGCGAGCATCTGTGCCCTGCCTGATACGACCGAGAGCGGATTATTCAATTCGTGGGCAGCGCCGGCGGCCATTTCAGCCAAGGCATCCAGAACATCCGTGTTACCCGCAGTCAAGCGAGACGGCGTCTGTATGTCGGCGGGCGGGCCGGCGAGTGACTGCGCAAACTGCTCAGCAAACCGCTGCCAGCTTGCGGAGGCAAAAGCCAAGCCTAACACAGCCCCTGCGATGGAGGCGGTAGTCTTAAACTTTTCCTCGAACTGCTCCGTTTCCACGGGATAGTGAAGCTCGAAGACAATCGCTCCAACTGCTTTATTGCCGGCGAGCAGAGGGAGTAATTTCGTATGGCCCAGGTCGAACTCGACATTCAATTGCTCAAACAGCCAGCCGGTGTAATCGGCAGCGTTAAGAATTGCGAAGCTATTTGAAATTGCCTGCGGTATCGCCGATGCATCAGTTGGGGCTTTCAGCAAGACGACCTTTGTCCGCGACGGACTTTCCACAACAACGGCTTTGAGGTACTGAGGATTATCCGGCGGGACTAAATATAAGCAAACCGAACCAGCCTGGTAAAACTTCTGCCAGCGGACGGCGAAATTTTCCGCTACGTCAACCGGACTATCATTCGAATCCAGGCTCAGCAGAAACTCTTTTGTAAACTCGAAATGGTTTAACGCGGTCTGCAGGAAACTGTTTTCGAGCGCCAATTCCGACTGCTTCTGCGCCAGCTGGTCGGCGGCAGCGTGAAGGGCGCTGCAATATTCATCGGCGGTAACCGGCGAATCCAGACCCAAAGCCTCTACTTTTTCTGCGATCTTATCCGCGAGAGGACTACGGATTTGCTCTAACTGGTCGGGGGTTATCGCCAGAAGCTGCGCTATTTTGTCCACTGAATCAGGCGTGTCGAAACTTCCCGACAGGCCGATGCCACACTGCCGGGCGATTAAATCGGCCAACTGAACCACCTGTGCGATTTTCGCTTCGGGCATACTTTGAGAGATTAGATTAACGTCGCTGTGGTGGAGCCAAATTGCGAGCATAATCTGATTGGGCAGGCGCCACTTTGCAGCGAGTCGTTTGCCGAGGATTGTATGGTCGAGGCCGAGATGTTTTTGCTCAAGCGTTCGTGAGCAGGCCTGCTGCGATTGCGCCTGTTCGACGATGGCGGCAAAACTTCTCGGCATTGCCTCATCAAGGGCGAGCTTTCCGATATCGTGCAGCAGGCCGGCCGAATACGCCAACTGCAAATCCATTTGAGGGGACAAAATCGCGGCGATATCTTCAGCACAACAGGCGACGGCAAGGCAATGTTCCACAAGCTGTTCTCTGAACGATACCCTGCGTTCATCCCTGCTGAAAGCCGGATAAACCCTGACAGACAGAAGGGCCTGACGAACGGCGTGGGCAGGCAGTTTGTCAATCGCCCGGCGAACTGAGAAGCCCTCGCCGGGACTGTTTAAACCCTTTTTGTTCATAAGTGAAAGAATGGCGGCAGCAAGAGCCGGGTCTGATTCGACTGTTTCAGCCAAGTCCGAGAGCCGGGCCTGTGAGAGATGCGAAAGAAATCGTGCCGCAATGCAAGGCAAGGCCGAAAGGGAATTGAGGCGATGAATGACTAATTCAACCTGATGAGCAACTGTTGGGTCAGCGATTTTCCCCGGCATTTAGTTATATCCTCGTATTCAACTATTAATTTTAATCACTAACCCGTAACCACCAACTAAATACCATTTAACCACTATTGGCTTTTCAACTGCAGAGCAGCCGCGATTTTACCGGTAAGCTCATCTATATTAAACGGTTTTTTTATGAAATCCTCGGCGCCTGATTTCAATAACTGGTCGATTTCATCCCGTTTTACAACGCCGCTTACGATAATAATTTTGATGTCCTCGAAATCAGGATTCTTTTTTATCGTCTGGCAGACAACGTTGCCGTTGATATCCGGCAACATATAATCGAGCAGTATCAGGTCGGGGCGGAACAACTGGGTGGATATTCCCGCTTCGTAGCCGCTGGATGCGGTTTTGGTTTCGAACCTGCCGTCCCGAATGAGAACATCGACTATAAGCTCAATTATTTCAGCATCATCATCAACGATAAGAATTTTCTTTTTGCCGGACTCGAGATTATCGAGGGGGATATCGTTTCCCTTCATAAATTTGATGAGACTCTGACGCGGAATCCTGCGGAATCTTGAGCCTGGAACGCGAAAACCCTCTATCTTGCCAGCATCAAAACATCTGATGACTGTCTGCTGACTTATTCTGCAAATATCGGCAACATCGCCGGTTGTAAACAACTCCTTCATGTTATCTCCTCCTCTTTTTGACCAAACCTGCCGGCATAAAACCTCTCTAAATTGCCTTAATATCCTAATTTAACTATCAGAACATAGGTTTGTCAAGCATAAAAAACACTGAAAAACCCAATTTTCTGCTATTAAAGCCTAAATATTATCAGCCGTTGGCATACCCGCATTATTTTTTATTGACGGAGGTTGTGTTTGTTGGTATATTGTAAATGTTGCGAAGGCGACTATGCCATAACCAATATAAGGCTGATAAGCCAATAAAGGAACATCGCAACAGGGAGACGGGCGATGAAAAGCAATATATAAAAGCCTAAGTCTCCCTTTTTATGCGCATCGCATTTCCCAAAGGCGACCAAAGCACAAATATAAGTCCGAAAACACAAACAAATCGAAACGCCAAGACATTTATCAGCAACCAGCTTTAACAATCTCAACGGCCCTGAAACTTAAACCAATTGCTTATAGGGCTACGCTGCAGCGGGCTTTTTAATAAGTTTCTGACCTTAAAGGCAGCCTTTTATTAAGCCGAATTAAACCGTGGAGTCGTCGTAAACTTAACTATTTAAAGTAAATTCCAATGGACCATAAACAACGATACAGAAGGTTGCGTCTGCTTATCAGTAAACTCAACAAAGAACGCAAAAAGCAGGCGAAAAAAACTGACATACTCTG
The DNA here is from genome assembly GCA_028714855.1 of Phycisphaerae bacterium. Taxonomy (NCBI): domain Bacteria; kingdom Pseudomonadati; phylum Planctomycetota; class Phycisphaerae; species Phycisphaerae bacterium. The sequence goes on from JAQTLP010000002.1 coordinate 65,217, forward strand.
CAATGACCTGATTGCAGCCCAGAGAGACTTTATCAAGAGATTAGATACCATCGGTTTTACGGCGAATTTCTACGAGGCAATCGCCGGGGCAACCGAGATGAGCAACCTAATACTTCTGGCCAGCAAGCTCATTAAAGACGAAACCGCCGATGCAAATGTTGCTTTCTTCCTGCTTCAAGCAGACCCGCTTCGACCCGCGTCGAGCGAGGCAGGCAACTTTGAGCTGCATATATTCGAAAGCACCCAGCCGATACTGCTGGAAAAACAGGGAGTGGAGAATTGTTTCACGCCCGAGGTGGTGGACAACATCTGCAAGTCAAATAAAATATGCACTCTCGAAGATATGTTCGCAATGGGGCTGCAGGGTAACCTAACCCGCCTAAATGAAATCTCAGCGGCTACAATCCCGCTCAACCAGGCGGGGCCATCGCTGGGTTTTATACTGATTTACCGCCCTGTGCAGAACAAACTGACCGCCGGGGAGCTAAACAACATAGCGGCCATATCGCCGGGACTGTCCCAGGCAATCGCCTCCTGCCGGGCGCTCTGTCCATCAGCCGATTAAAATTTCGCCGGAGACAGCCGGTTTTCCGGCAGTTCACCTCTAATTTTCTTGCAATATCAGTTTTTTATGCTAAATTCAGGCGCAACCGGGTAGGTAGCTCAGCTGGTAGAGCAACGGACTGAAAATCCGTGTGTCGGCGGTTCAACTCCGCCCCTGCCCATTGCCAGCTACAAGACTGAGAATTTGCCTGGTAGTAACTTGGGGCAAAATCGGCCTTGGCGAGGCTAAAAATGGGGTAAATTAGCGATAATTTTGAAAAATTACAAAAAAAACTTGCAAAAATACCGCCGGGAGTTTATAATAAGTGGCGTAAGATATATAGTTCTTTTCTTCTTATTGCATCTTGGCTTGCTGAGGCAGTGTAGATTTTTATAACCTTGTTCTATATTCTTTTAATGGACAGCTGCCTCATAAAAGCTGGAGTTTTTAAAAACTCCAGCTTTTTTTATTGGTTTATGGTAAAGGGCACTCGGCATCTGCCGGTAGATATGCAACTATCTCTTTAAGAGGATTAGACAACAAGCAACCATCGTAGCGAGACTTTAATCACGCGGATTTGTTTATCAAGGCGGCCAAAAGGATATGTCTTAATCTGTCAACGCCGAGATCGTCGAGGTAGCCGTCGGTAAAATCCAGCTTAAATCGACCATCGAAATTTCTGATTCGTCTTTTAAGCTCGTCCCTGTCTAACGAGGCGATTGAAGTTGCTGTCTGTTCAAATCTTTCCGAAGCCATTGGCTCAAACTCCTGAAAAACCGTTTTCTTAAGATTGGATTCGCTGCTATCAGCATCGTCAATAATGCAGGGCCACTTTTGCAGGAAATGCAACGAGTACTATACAAATATACGAACCGGTTCATTAATTTGACTGAATTTTTTTGTCATTTTGCCGACGGTCTGATAATCTTCAGTTATGAAAACGGATAAGCTGGATTATTACCTGCCCGCCGAATTAATCGCCCAACAGCCGGCGGATGTTCGAAGCGAGTCGAAACTGCTGGTTTTACAACGCTGCAGCGGCGAGCTTACAGACAGCGTTTTCAGCAAAATCGGTGATTTTTTAATAAGCGGCGACTGTCTTGTGCTCAACGATACAAGGGTCTTGCCTGCCCGGTTTTTCGGCCAGCGCGGCAGCGGGGGCAAACTCGAAGCACTATTTTTAGCTGAGCGCGGCGGCGTGTGGGAAGTTATGCTAAAAGGTGCCGGCAAAGTCAAACAAGGCGAAACTATTTGTCTAAAAGACAAAATGGAAAACAATTTTTGCGAAGCAGAAATACTCGATAAAGGAAGCGAAGGCAAATGCCTGCTGAAGATAAAGGCAGACGCAAATGCCGAGGCTATCCTTGAAAAAATTGGTTTTCCGCCGCTGCCGCCATATATCAAACGTGGCAGAGACCGAGAGCAGGCAGCGATAGATAATCTTCGGTACCAAACGGTTTACGCACGGCATAACGGCGCCATCGCGGCGCCGACAGCCGGGCTGCATTTTACAGATGAGCTAATCGAGCAATTGAAACAGGCCGGCATCCGCTTCGCGTATATAACGCTGCACGTCGGCGAAGGAACGTTCAAGCCGGTCACCACAGACAACCTTGAAGAGCATAAAATACATCAGGAGCAATTCAGCATCGACGAAGAAAATGCGCAACTAATAAATGCCGTGAAAGAAAAAGGCGGAAGGATAATCGCGGTGGGCACGACTTCTGTGCGAGTTCTGGAAACAATTGGAGGCGGGTCAAAAATCAAGGCCGCCGCAAGCGCAACGAGCTTGTTTATCAAGCCCGGTTATACATTCAAAGCAGTCGATGCGATGATAACGAATTTTCATCTGCCAAAATCGACGCTTATTGCGCTTGCGGCGGCCTTTTCAGGTCTGGAAAATATACTAACCGCGTATCAGCATGCCGTTGAGCAACGATACCGTTTCTACTCCTACGGCGACGCAATGCTGATAATTTAATTACTTATACATATTGTCAAAATGCTTCTGGGCGTTTACCACCGCGCCGCGCATCATATCTTCGGCTTTGGCGGTTTCTCGCTGGGCAAGAGCAGCCATCAAGGCCTTCGTGTCAAGCTCTTTCGCAGCTTTCTCGCAGGCTTCCCAGCTCAATAAGCTTCTAATTACTCTGTCGATTCCCTGTTTGGTATTGTCATAGGCGCGGGTCTGCATATCGTGGCCCATCCAGCGATTGAAGCCGGCCTGCTGGAGAAGCCCGGCAATGGCGATATTAAAACCATTTATTCTGGCGCCGTTATCGATATCATACTTGCCTGGGCCGCCGAGAATTATGCCGTCGTTGTAACCCTGGCTGTTCAGATGCATATGCACCATCATACCGTTGTCCAATTCCTCGACGGTGTCGTAAACGTGGTCGAGACCAATCATTTCCGAATGGCCGAACTCCTTGTTCACGCCTTTTTTCTCTACGGAGACGCCGAACTCCTTTTCTATTTTCCTCCAGAACGCTATCGCGCTTGCCACTGTAGGAATCAGCATCGCGGGATGTCCCTCATTGGGCTTGGGTTCGAAACCTATGTGAAGGTTACCGCCCTTTTTCTGTTCGTATTTGCACAGGCCGGCAACACTTTCCTTGAGGTTTTGATACATCTGCCTGATGCCTACCGTAGCGATGTCGTATCCGAATGAGCCGTTCCAGATTACAAATGCCGGCGCCTTTTTGATGTCCGGGTGCCATGCCTTTTTCAAAGTACCGTATGCCAAATCTACTGTTTTTGTACCCAGCTCTTCTGCTGCTTTGCGCTCACTGGGGTCGAGCGAAGCGATACCGCCGTAGGCGAAATGACTGTGCGCGCCCGGGGTTATCATCGCCAGATACAACTTGTTGTCCACCAGCGCATCAGCGACAGCGGCGGCGTTTTTATCATTGACCTCGGAGTCGTAGTGCATTTCGATACCGAGCTCGATATTGTCCGGAATATTGGGCCGAATTTTGTCAGCCACCAGCTTAATCATTTCCGGTGTGCCGAACTCGCCGCCCCATTCAGGTCTCATATCGCCGGGAACAAAACCGCCTTTGCCCGGATTAAACGTCCATCTGCAAATACTGTGTAAAGATTTACCTGCCATTTTAACTGCTCCTTTCCATTTGATGTTTCAAAACAAGCTCCCATTTCTCGTAAGCCTGTTTATACGCTTCTGATAATTTATTGTTTGGTTCAATTTTCTTAACCGGTTTAAGCCCTGCAAAAGCGGCCTCCGGACTCTTATAAATACCAGCGCCTATTCCAGCACCTCTGGCGGCGCCCTGCGAACCGTCAGTATTGTAAAGTTCCACAACTGATCCGGTAATGGTCGCAAAGGCCTCTGAAAAAATGGGGCTGAGGAACATATTTGCGTGACCTGCCCTGACAGTTTTTGCATCGACGCCGACCCGACGCATTATACCAACACCATAGTTCAAAGCAAAGACAATTCCTTCCTGTGCCGCCCTCAAAAGATGTGCCCTGCTGTGGAGGTTAAAGTTCAGGCCGTGAATAGATGCGCCCGGGTCTTTGTTTTCCAGCGTCCTTTCAGCCCCGTTTCCGTATGGCAGGACCACAAGTCCATCGCTTCCAACTTTAACGCCGCCGGCCAATTCATCCATTTTCGGGTAATCCAATCCATCGGTTGCATTATGTTTTAGCCAGCTATTCAGGATTCCTGTGCCGCTGACGCACAATAGTACGCCATATCTTGGTTTTTGCTGGGTGTGAGTAACGTGAATAAAGGCATTGACTCTCGACTTGCTGTCGTAATCGCTTTTTTCGGTGATTCCATAAACCACGCCGGAGGTGCCCGCGGTTGCCGCTATCTCGCCTGGGTTGAGGACGTTCAGCGATAACGCGTTATTCGGCTGGTCGCCCGCCCGATACGATATTTTGGTGCCTGCTTTTAATCCAAGCTCATCGGCGGCAGCTTTCGCCAACTCGCCCTGCACGGAGAAAGTCGGCACCGCCTCGGCAATCAAATCTTCTGAAATTCCATAGTAGTCCAGCAGAAGTTTGGCAAGTTTATGTTCCTTATAATCCCATATTATCCCTTCGGACAGGCCGGAGAAAGTCGTCTTTATTTCGCCTGTCATTTTCATCGCGACATAGTCGCCGGGCAGCATCATTTTGTAAACTTTGGAATAAATATCCGGCTCATTTTCCATAACCCATTTTAATTTCGAGGCGGTAAAATTGCCGGGCAGGTTAAGCATAGTCTCGAGGCACTTTTTCTCTCCGATTTCCGCTGCCGCTTTTTTAGCGAGCTGCACGGCCCTGCCGTCACACCAGATTATCGACGGCCTGAGCACCTCTTTATTTTTGCCCACGATGACCAATCCGTGCATTTGATATGAAATCCCGATTGCCTTAACATCAGCCGCATTGAAATCGGTCTGGGATTTAATCATCTGTGTCGCCTTGACGACGTGCTCCCACCACATACTCGGGTTTTGCTCGGCCCAGCCGAACTTCTTGGCGATGATTTCCATTTCTTTCTTTGGCGAAGTTGCCGCCGCCAGGGCTTCCCCCGTTTCAGCATTCATCAACGTGGCTTTAATCGAGGAGCTGCCGACATCGTATCCTAATAATAACGTCATTTATATAACCCCTTTCTTTAAAATCAGGCCAGGTAAACCCTGTCCATCGGTTTAATTTCGGGTATTTTACTCAGCTTCGTTTTAATGTCATCTTTTTCCAATGCGAAACTCGGCGCAATCTCGATAAGACAATCAGCCTCGCCATTTGGCTTTCTTGGAACAGCTACGCCTGCCGATTCGAGCCAGGCGGCACTACGGGCCACAATCATTTCTCTGGCACTTTCGACACTGTCAACGCCGGCGTCGTTCTTGACAGGAGCAAACTCCTCACTTCGCAGGGTCTCTAAAATTATCGACTTTGAGGCCAGAGACAAGGCATCAAAAACAAAGCTTTCCAATTTTACACCATTTGGCCTATCAGGTTCAACAAAATTCCCCTGCCGGTCGATATGCGGAATTTCCTTTACGGCCTTGTGCAGGGGCAAGGCAAAACCGCCTGCATTGAGCTTTTCAACGAAATCGCGATTGATAATATGGATGGCGATACTGCCGAGTCCGAAGACCAAAGAGCCATCGGGGTTCCGTTTTCCCGCGAGCTCGTCGGGTAAATCGCTATATTCGATGACAGTTACCCTGCCGTCAACCAAAGCGAAGTTGCCCACCTTCTCTTTCGGCATGGTTTTTATCACCGCCTTTGAGGACATCTCGGCCTTGTCGAGGGCATGCAGGCCAATAAAAAGCGGGTCGAAAATATTTATGAGGGGATTATCGACCTGGAAATAGCTTATGAACTCTACGCCGCGTCTTTTCATATCCTCGACAGCCCCGCTTTTATAAAGCGCTTTCAAGCTTCCGCCATGCCCGTCAGGTGCGCAGGCAATAGTATCCTTTTCAGCCAGGAGGATTTCGCCGTCGAAATTAAAACTTGGCAACGTGTCCTGCTGAAATATAAAGACATCTTTCTCGTTCAAGCCGTAATAATCATTTGAACGAAAGATTTTTTTAATCTCGGCGCAGTTCATCGGGCTGGCCATAATATACCAGGGGCAGGCGGTTCGGTATCTTTCCGAAGCGGCGGCGAGCATCTCGGCGAAGATTTCGAACAGCGTTTTGTTTTTAACAGGGGTGATGGGAAAATTTCCCTTTGGTCCGTCAAATCCGAGTCTTGTTCCCTGACCACCTGCAACGACAAAGGCAGCGACCTTGCCGGCCGATATCAACTTTCCACCTAATTCTTTGGCTTTGCTATAGTTACGTTCCTGCTTTTGGCCAGCCGGAGTGAAACTATAAAATGGGGCGGGGGTAAAATCCGTAGATTCGACAGCAGAAGCAGGGTTTTTAATGTATTTAGCCACCCATTGGTCTATTTCCGAAAAATCGAGCCTCTCAATTTGCGCAAGCAAATTCTGCCTCTGGACCGGGTTTATCTGCTCCCAAAACGCCAAAAGATGGCCCTGGTTGTGCTTTTTCAGCAGTTTCTCTGTTTTTTCAAAAACTTCCTTGTTATTCATATCTACAGTTCCAAGCCTAAAAACAGGGATTTTAAGCGAATTGTGGAAAAATTCAAGAAAGTTAAAGAAATTGACGAAATTAACTTGACAAAAAAGTTATCGGGTGTTATTGTTTAAACAGAGGTAAGTAGGTTTGAAAAACCTTTTATCATAACTTAAAAAAGCTATCATAATTTATGTCGTTCATCATACCTCAAACCTACCTGCCAAGAAAGATTCTTGTTTCAGCTTGATTTGCGCCATTGAACGTGAAACAACCTTGAACGCAGAAAGAAATACCTTGTAATCTTTGTTGGTAACATTCGGTTTTATAAATGTGAACCGGTTGCTCTCGAGCAAAAAATAAATAGTAAACCAAGGAGATTCGCAAAAACAACGTCTTTATACTTTTACATTGCAGGGGCCGGTGTTTTGAGACCTGATGCAAAACGCGGACCCAAAAGTCAGCTGCATTTATTTATTAAGATATAATCCAAGCGGGCTTAAGAGTGACTGGGCTCGTGAATCTCAAAAAAGTGAAGGAGAATAAAAATGAAAAAGAAAGGTTTTACATTAGTTGAGCTGCTGGTCGTTATCGGCATTATAGCAGTGCTGATGGGCATTCTGCTGCCCGCTCTTAGTGCGGTGAGACGAACCGCCCAACGAGTGGTCTGCGGATCGAACCTCGCCGGTATTGGCAAGGCCATGCTGCTCTACGCCAACGAGTACAACGGAGATTTTCCGCGTGCAGGCGCTGTAACCGAGTTCTGGGGCGACGCCGGAGTAATAGACTTATGGCTCGACCAAGAGGGTGCCCAGTATGGCGGAGATATGGGAGTAACCATTACAGCCAGCCTTTATCTTTTGGTAAAGTATGCGGATGTGACACCAGCCCAGTTTAACTGCAAGGGCGACGGTGGAAACAGAGAGTTTAAACTTTCTGACGTTAAAGATACTCTGCCTGAGGCTGTTGATGATGTTACCGATGCCTGGGACTTCGGCGGACAGAATGATTATGCCACCGGCGACTACTGGCCGGGCAATTATAACAGCTATGCTTATCAACACCCCTATTACAACGATACTATCACCCCCGCCATGTCATTTCCACTTCGTGCGGATAGTAGCCCAGCCTGCCCCACGGCCGCAGACAGGAATCCTTACTGGGACAGGAATGCTACTTCTTATATTGGCGGCAGTGCTTGTATAGGAGATGATGCAGGACCAGACTGCGAAGACGGATACAAAGATGATTTAAAGACGGGTAATTCGGCGAGTCACCAACGGGATGGGCAAAATGTCCTGTATGTTGACACCCACGTCAGGTTTGAGAGATTTCCTAATGTCGGCATCGGCAAGGACAATATCTGGAAAACCTGGGATACTCAGGAAATTCCCGATACTCCCGATAAAGAGTGCGGTGAAACACCTGAATGCAACGAAGATGGCGGCACAGATGGATCTCATGCACCAAAGCATGAAGAAGATGCGTTCCTCGTGAGTGAGACTAACGCTAGATAAGATCAACAACTGACTATGGTTATGAGCGGCCTTGTGCGGAAGCACGAGGCCGCTTTTTTATTGGGTGAAGATGGTGTTAAAATGGGTGGTTTGAGCAAGATGGGGTAGCACCAAACGCGCAAGTTCGCGTTTTTAGGTGGGTGTAAAGTGGTAGAAATTGCTAAAAATGTACTTAAAAGTGTGAAAAATGCGTAGAAACGGTCAAAAAATGTATGAAAATATGCGATAATTTTGCACCCCCCTTGCGCGAATTGTTCGAAGCGAATAATTCGCGGAAAACTTCAAAAAACAATCGACAAAACTCAAATAAATTCCACTTGCCAAATTGCAATATCTAAAAATAAAAATTTACCTAAATTAACAGGAAGTTTTAGCATTAGCAGTCAACCTTTTGACTGCGATATATGCTAAGGAAATTGGGATGAGGGGCGTTTAACTGACTGTTTATTGGCAGTTAATGGAGAAGGAGGAAATTTTTAAGAAAACGGTTGCATTTTGGGGGATCGGTGGGTACAATATTAGCAGAGCGTATATATTATGCAACAATTGGCAAGAAGCTTTCTTTCGTATTAGCTGTGTTGTGATGAAAGCAGGAAGAGGCGTTCCGGCTTTTTCAGACAAGGATTTCCAGGAAATAGCAGTTTTTCTAAGCCTTTGCCATTTTGATAAAAGGAGGCAGATTATGAACTATGATGAGCAAAACTTTTATGTCAGACGGCAAAAGAAAAGACACGACAGAACGTTTGCGCCCTTGATTAGTGCTAAAAAGGCCATGTCTATTATTGATGTGGTTTTCGACTCTCAACAAGCAGCTTTTGATGGTCCCGGCAGATTGATTAGATTAGACAAGTTAGATTATAAAGATGGGAAGTTTAGCGATAAGGAAATTATCCATGCATTGTTCTATAGGGATTATTATGTAGACCCAAATATTTATGCCGGTATAGATGCTGATCCGAAAAGCAAAGTAACGGAAGATGAGTTTTGTGCCCGCATGGTAAGTGATGTAGGTTTGAATGAGAATCAGCTATATTTTCTCTTGGGGGAAATTGGGTATGGTAAGAGTGCTTTTGTAAATAAGCTTTTGACGAATTATGGAAGAGAGTGGTTTGTTAACAAAAACCTTTTTTTTATACGAGTAAGCGCTTACTACCTACAGGAAGAACACGAACAAAGCTACGCTTATTTGTTTGAGGAGTTTGTAAGGAAATTAATTGGGAAAACCATAAAGGTTGTGAGAGATGCCGGTTGGGCATCCACTATGGGAGAACATTTTACAAAACTTTCAGAGGTACAGGATGGTCCATTAACACCTAAGTTGGTTGCCTTGAGAGAGTTTATAGAGAGAAGCCAGAAGGAATATGGTCTGCGTTTTTTGTTTGTTGTGGATAATATCGATTATATTTTTCATTTGGACGATGAAAAATTATTCTTGCCTGAATTTAAGGATAACCCTCCGGCATTCAACAGTATTACCCATTTCTTGAATTTATTTAAGGATGGCACTAAATTGGGCAAACTGGGGGTTAACGTTCTTTTGGTTTTGCGCCCTGATAGTTATAGCGTGCTTAAAGAGACCAGCATAACAGATAGTTACGAGCCATTCCCGGATTTATACCAGGATAACCATGCTTACTTTTTGGATAAACCAGAATTATCGAAGGTTGTTCAAAAGCGGATAGAGATGACAAGACGTATCTTGGATATTGTGCCTGCTGGGGTCAGCAAAGCTGTATTCGCATCTATTGTGGCACCGCTTAGAACATTCTTTCTTACCAACAAACCTCAAATAGATTACAAAAGAGCATTAATGGATGTTTTACCAGAGTTGGGAAGCTATGGCTTGAGGGATGTCGTGGAATTTTGTGCCAGATATGCTTGGGTTCGAGGAAGGGCTATTCAATGCGAAACGGCGATAAATAGATTTTTGGAACATTTTCACGCCGGCTTGATTGCATTTATATTGAAAGGGTATAGTCGGTTTAGCCAAGCACATACGCGCTTTCCGAACATTTATCTTACCAAAGAAGTTGTCTATGGTCCGATGGGTACGGAAGTAAGTATACCCAATTATTACTGGATAAAGTTACTGCTGCTGAAATATATAGAATATAGGCGTTCCCGTGGTGTGGTTGTAACCGTGAGAGATATATTGAATGTTTTTGCCGGTGACGGTGGGTATCCAGAAGAAGTGATATATCATGCTCTCGGGTGTATGGGACGAGTTCATGGGCCAAATATTATATGTATGGATTTGGAATGTGGTAACGAACGATTTGTTGGGGTGAATAATATAGGCCTCACAGACCGTGGGAAAGCGTGCCTAGGAAAAATATTCAATACGTTTGCATATCTTCAGCTAATTATTGAGGACAACCAATTGCCTCTTCCAAATGACAGCGAAATATTAGAGCTAATGGCTTACTGTAAAGAAGATTACAAATATCTGGTTGATAGCGCTGAAGACTATCATAAAGTGTTGATGACTTTGCTGCCTAAGAAGGCCGAACAAGTTCTGTTGTTTTTTGAGATACTAAAATATGAGCTTGAATTTGAAAAAGAGCTTTTTCATGCGGCTTTTACAAGAATGGGGAATGAACATATCGAGATAAATGTGACTGAAATGCGAAATAAGATTTTTGGGGAAATACGAGATCTATTTGAATCCCTTAAGGTTGATGATTATGAGACAATGTTGGATATGATAGATAAGAAGGTTAAAGAAATAGGCATAAGGGTGATTTCTAAATCATATAAAGAGCTTACAAAACAGGTTTTATTACAAAAGGACGTACTTGCCGGGCGTAAAGAGGTTCCTTTTGAAGTAAAGGAGTTAATGCCACAGAAGGGTAAGTGGAAAAGTATTTCTCAAAAGGACGAGAGAGCTACGTCTGGCGAAGAAAAAGCGAAGGACGAGGCATAAGGCCTGATTTAGAGAATTGGTGATTGTCCAGTTGAGCGGGTGGCAGTTTAAATATGCCATTCCACTTTGTTGTATTCGGGTTAGGGTGATGCTTTTGCATTAATTGCCTCGCGGAGTTTTCGAGGTTGGGGGAAACATAAAGCAATCCTCGCCCCAGTTAGATAGCAAACGGCGCATCTCACGGGGTAAACTCATGCAACCCACGGCGATAGTAACCCCTGCCGCGAGCGGCAGGGCTAACCAAACCCCGGCATACAAGATGACGGGGCTAACCGAGCGTTTTGCGGCTTGACGGAAAATGCAAGTCCTGTTAGATTATGCCTTTAATTTCAATGGAGAAGAAAATTGGGGCAGACACTTGTCTATAAGATATTAGCCAGTCATTTGGTCGAAGGCAAAATCGCCAACGGCGAGGAAATAGGCATACGGATTAACCAGACGCTAACGCAGGACGCTACGGGAACGACGGCGTTTCTACTGTTCGAATCAATGGGGGCAGGCAGAGTTAAAACGCAGCTTTCGGTAAGCTATATCGACCACAATACAGCGGGGTTCGGCCCTGAAAACCATAACGACCATCTATACCTGCAAACGATAGCAGCTAAGGCAGGGGTTTACCATTCGCGGGCAGGAAACGGCATCTGTCATCAGGTCCATTTGGAACGATTCGCTAAGCCGGGCGCGACGCTATTGGGAAGCGATTCGCATACGCCTACGGCGGGCGGGATAGGCGCGCTTGCCATCGGGGCAGGCGGGCTGGACGTGGCGGTGGCTATGGGAGGCGGGCCTTTCTATCTTACCTGTCCGAAGGTGCTCGGGGTAAAGCTTACGGGAAAACTGGCAGACTGGGTGGCGGCGAAGGACGTGATATTTAAGCTGTTGAGTGAACTTTCGACAAAAGGCAATGTCGGGTGGGTAGTCGAATATTTCGGGGAAGGGGCTGCGGGATTGACTGTACCGCAACGCGCGACGATAACAAATATGGGGGCGGAGCTTGGCGTGACGACGAGCATATTCGGCAGCGACGAGCAGACGAGGAAATTTTTAGCGGCCCAGAAACGGGAAGAAGATTATCAGCCGATGGCGGCGGACGACGATGCCGAGTATGACCGGATTATCGAGATAGATTTGGGCGAGCTTGAGCCGATGGCATCGTGTCCATCTTCGCCGGACAACGTAAAGGCCGTCGCGGAAATCGCGGGGGTGCAGACGGGACAAATTATAATAGGCAGCTGTACGAACTCGAGCTTTGCCGACTTGATGATGGTCGCAAAGGTGTTAAAGGGCAGACGCATAAACAATATGGTCGAGTTCGCAATAGCACCCGGCAGCAGAGAAGTATTGGGTATGCTGGCGGAGAATGGGGCGATGGCGGAGACTATTTCGGCGGGCGCGCGAGTTCTGGAATCGGGGTGCGGGCCCTGCATCGGCCAGGGGCTTTCGCCGGCCAACGAATTGGTAAGCCTGAGGACATTCAACAGGAACTTTTCGGGGCGAAGCGGAACAGCAGGCGATAAGGTTTATTTAGTCAGTCCGGAAACGGCGGTCGCTTCGGTGCTGACGGGGCGAATCACCGACCCGCGGGAGCTGCCGAAACTATTCGGGATAGAATATCCGAAGATAGAGCCGCCGGCGGAATTCGCGATTAACGATAATATGATAGAGGCGCCGCTGAACGAAAAAGAGGCAGCTAAGGCGGAGGTCATACGCGGGCCGACGATAGTCGTGCCGGAGGCGCCAACACCTCTGCCGCAAAAGCTCCAAGGGCAGGTCCTGATTAAATGCGGGGACAAGATAACAACCGACCATATTATGCCTGCGGGGCGTTTTCTGAAGATGCGGTCGAACGTGCCAGAGTATGCAAAAGTTGTTTTCCACTATCTCAACGAAAAAGGCGAAGCGACATTTGCCGAGAAAGCTTTGGAATTAAAGAAAAAGGGGACAGCAAGCATTATCGTAGCAGGGGAAAGTTACGGGCAGGGGTCATCGCGAGAGCACGCTGCGCTTTGCCCGATGTATTTAGGCGTGCGAGCCGTGATAGCCAAGAGTATCGAGCGAATCCACAAGGCGAACCTGATAAATTTCTGCATCGTGCCGATAGTATTTGACGAGCCTGGTGATTACGAAAGAGTCAAACCCGGCGATCGGCTGCAAATCGACGACCTGTTAGAAGCGATAAAAAGCAGCGATGACGTTGTGATTGTCGATAAGACAAGCTCGTTCGAATTTACCGGCGGGCTGGAACTTTCCGAGCGGGACAGAAGGATTTTGCTGTCGGCGGGATTACTAAACTATACCCGCAATAAGGCATGAAGAATAAGACGATAACCATCTTCGGCACAGCCAAAACGAAATCCGGCGAGACAGCTTATGAACTGGCACACCAGACAGGCAAGTTGCTGGCCGAGGCAGGGTTTGCGATTGCCAACGGAGGGTACGGCGGGACGATGCTGGCGGCGGCCAAAGGGGCTGTCGAGGCAGGCGGGGAGACAATCGGCGTTACGTGCTCGGCTTTTAAGCGCAGCAAGGCGAACGAATATATAAAGCGTGAAATTATTACCAAATCGCTGGACGAACGGCTCGATACACTGATAAAAATTGGACAGGGGTACGTTGTGCTGCCGGGCGGAACGGGGACGCTGCTGGAACTGGCGAAGGTCTGGGAATTAAAAAACAAAGGCTTTATCGAAACGGAGAAACCGATTATACTTGTAGGCGGATTTTGGAAGCCGGTGGTCGATTTAATCACAGCCGATGACCCTGACAGCGGCCGATATATCCGGCAGGCAGACGGGCCGGAGCAGGTTGTAGAACTAATTGGCGATTGATATGAACAAGAGAGCTGTAATTTTGATTTTAGCGTTTTTAAGCTGCACTGCACTTTGCGCAGGTGCGGCCCGTAAAACTCTGCTGCGGGACGGCTTCGGCCTGATGGGCGTCGACGGCGAATTAAGCAACATCGGCGACAGGTGGTTCTTCAAATTCGATTCTGAGGTTAGCGACGATGTCGGGGAAATCGACGCGGGGACGGTTGTCGAGCTTCTGCCGTCGAGCGCGCTGGAGAAGATAATCACTGACGCCCAGAAACGAACCGAGGCAAGCTACCGGCTGTGGGGCAATGTTACAAAATACAAGGGCAACAATTATATATTCCCGATTTATTTTCTGCCCATCAGCGCGGCCGAGAGCCAAACCAAACCGGAGAGGTCTTCAACACCGCAGAAACAAAAGGCCAAGATAGCCATCAATGAGCCGAACGACGAATTAGCCATGCCGGAAGAGATAGTAGGCAAGTTGAAAAACAGGCGAGTGCTCCGCAACGAGCAGGTGAAAGAGGGAATGCAACTAAAGCAGGACTCTATTCTGGCAGGCAGAACTGCGCTTTTGGGCAAACGCGCAGACGGCCAGAGCGAAGTTACCCTTGATGCCATCGGCAGAAATATTCCGCAAATATCGTTTCGGCTGCTGCCATGCGGAGTGCTGGAGCAGGCGCAGCAGGTGCAGTCTGTTGAGGCGGACCCTGTGCGATTCAAAATAGCGGGGATTCTAACACAATACAAAGGCGAACATTATCTGCTGCTGCAGAAGGCAATACAGGCTTACAGTCACGGAAACTTCGGAAGGTAAAGGACAGACCAATGCCTCACGAACTCGATAAGATTCTGATTGAATACGACCAGCCAGATTTCAAAAAACGATTTGAAGAAATCCGGGTAGCCGTTATTCAAGCCACTTATTTCGATGATGAAAAAGAGAAACAATTAAATGTTATTTTTGACGAAGTGTCACAGCGCGGCGATGAAGCTGTTGCTGATTATACGGAGAAATTCGACGGCGTAAAACTTACTCCGGAGCAGTTCAAAATATCAGAGGCGGAGCTAAATGACGCCAACAAAGCAATCGACAGGAAACTTTTGAAGTCGATTCGGCAGGCGATAAGGAACGTAAAAGAGTATCAATCGAAAATTTTTGTCGGTAAAGACAAAAACTTTAAATCGACCGGCATAAAGTATACACCGATTAAACGAGTGGGGATATGCGTTCCTGGGGCGTCTGCGCCGCTGCCATCGACAGTGATAATGTGCGCGGTTCCAGCACAGGTTGCAGGGGTGAAGGAAATCGTTGTTGTCTCACCGCCACGATACAACGGAAGCATTCATCCGGTGATATTAGCAACCTGCAAAGAGTTAAAGATTAAAGAGGTTTACAGGATAGGCGGGGCACAAGCAGTTTTCGCGATGGCTCTGGGGACTAAAAATATACTCAAGGTTGAGAAGATTGTCGGGCCAGGGAATGCCTGGGTTCAGATGGCAAAAAAGAAAGTCGCAGGATTCACCGTTTCTATTGATTCTGTTGCCGGGCCGAGCGAGGTATTGATAATAGCAAACAAAAACGCTACTCCTGCCTGGGTAGCAGCGGATATGCTCAGCCAGGCGGAGCATAGTCCTGGTTCGGCAGTTTTATTTACGGATTCTGAAAAAATTGCAACGAATGTTTTGATTGAAATTAAAAAGCAAATCGAACAACTGGGTCGGTCAAAGGAAACCGTTGACTGTTTGTTGAAATGCGGCGCCATAGTCGTTTTTAAAAATATGGCGGATATGGTGAAATCTGCCAATTATTTTGCCGCGGAGCATCTGCAGATACAATGCGGGAAACAGAGCGGGCAGATTGCCAAGAAAATAACAAATGCGGGAGCTATATTTATCGGGGATTATTCGCCGGTTGCAGTTGGTGACTACTGGGCGGGGCCAAGCCATACATTGCCTACCGGCACAACCGCAAGATTCTCAAGCGCTTTAAGCGCTAATGATTTTATAAAGGCGACGAGTATTATCGAATACGATAAGAAGAAACTGGCGGCGAGCGCGGAGGACATAATCCGGCTGGCCGAGGCGGAGGGGCTTGACGCGCACGCAAGAAGCATCCGGCTACGGGTCGGCCGTTAATTCTTTTCGCCGGATTGCGTATCTTCCACGGAGCTATTTGAGATAAGCCAGTTGTACAGTTTTTGGCGGTTGGGCGGGTCACAGATGTGTCCTACCCCCTGAAACTGCTCAAAGGTAACGTTTGCGCCCAATCTTTGATAATACGCCTGGGCTTTTCTGGCAGCAGCGAGATTGGCATCTCTTTCGCCCGCGCCGATATAAATGGGTTTTCCCCGCATCGCCATTCGGCCTACGTCGGCGGCAACCAGACGGATGTTTCGGCTCCGGCCGGCAGCAAGGATAACAACGCCCGCCCAAGCCTTAGGGCTGCTTTCAAGAATGGATGAGATGTACCAACCGCCCATGCTGCAGCCCGTGATAAAAAGGCGTTTCTCGTCGATTCTGAGGTGCTCGGCAACGTATTTCTTGACTTCAAGGGCGCTTTTTCGCAGGCGTTTAATATAGCTAATATACTGGCCTTCGTTCATCGGGCTTTGACTGCCGGGGACATAGGCCATACCGATAACAATGAAACCACAGCCTTTGGTAAGGTATCTGAACAGTCCTGTCGCCGGCTCGCCGCCCATCCCGTGATAGAAGAAAATTACAGGCCAATCCCGATTATCGTTATAATCGGAGGGGACATATACCATAAAGTTATCGATGCCAAAGATTTTTCTATCGACGTTAACGTTTGTCTCTTCGCCCGGGGTAAAATTGGGTTCAGCATTGTCCGCCGCGGAGAGCGGCCCTGCAATACAAAAGAGAAAGAGGTAAACAAGTACCCACGAAGTCGAAAGCGGACGGCTATTAAGAGTCATCTTATTTAGCGCTACCCAATTTTTCTTTTATTATTTCAGCGGCTTTTGCGAGGGCGACATCAATTTTTTCCGGTTTTTTTCCGCCGGCCTGCGCCATTTGCGGCCTGCCGCCACCACCGCCGTCAATCAACGGAGCGATTTGCTTTATTATATCGCCAGCGTTGAGACCATTTTTAACAAGGTCATCGGTAACACCTGCGAGCAAGGTCGCATTTTCATCGTCAGCAAAACCGATAACCACGACGGCGGATTTGGCCTTCTTTTTTAGCATATCGACCGCCTCGCGGCCCTGCTCGACTGAGACAGCTGAGAGCCGGCCGATGATTACCGACACTGACCCGATTTTTTCAGATTTGTCGAGAAGCTGCTTTGCCTCAGCCATAACATCAACGGCAGTCTGTTTCGAGGCGGACTTGAGCTGTTTGGCGAGTTTTTTGTTTTCATCTACCAGTTTGCTGACTTTGGCAACAAGGTCGTCGGCAGATACTTTCAGGGTTTCACACAAACTCTCGACGATTTCGCTCCGCTTTTCCAAAAATTCGTTTAGTTTTTCGCCTGTCAATGCCGTTATCCTCCTAACGCCAGATGAGATACTTTCTTCCTTTATTATTTTGAAACCGCCGATAGAACCGAGCCGGTCAACATGGGTGCCGCCGCAGAACTCCTTGCTGAAGGCGTCGGCGAGGCGGGTTTCGTCATCTGTGCCGATGGCTATTACCCGGACTTCGCTGCCGTATTTCTCGCCGAACAGCGCCATTGCGCCGAGTTTTTGCGCCTGCTCTCTCGGTAAAACAGAACAGGTCACCGGGTAGTCGGCTGCGATTTTTTCCCTGACGAGGCCTTCAACTTTTTTAATCTGGTCATCCGTCAGGGCCCTGGGGCAGGTAAAATCGAAGCGCAGGTATTCGGAACAGACGAGACTGCCCTGCTGTGCGACGGAACTGCCGAGCGTTTGCTGGAGGGCCCACTGAAGCAGGTGCGTTGCGGTATGATTTTTCATAGTTGCCCTGCGGTCGTTGTCAACAATCGCTTCAACCTGCTCATTCACAGTAAACGTTCCGGAGTTGGTTTTGCCGCGGTGGACGATGCAGTCGCCGATTTTTTCCGTGCTTTCGACGATGAAGTGACCATCCCGGCCTTTAATCTCGCCGATGTCGCCGACTTGACCGCCTGACTCGGCGTAAAAGCAGGTCTTTTCCAGCACCAGGCCGACCTCGCCATCGGAGGCCTTCAATTTGCCCGATGAAATATACTTACCATCCGAAACAATCCAGCCCGAAACGCCGGATGCGCATCTGTCGCTTTTGTATTTAGGAGAATCATCAGTGACTGGAAGTTTTGTGTTCGCAGCCAGCGAAGTGAAACTGCTTGTTTTTTGAGCCGCACGCGCCCTCTGTCTCTGCTTATCCATAAGATTATCGAAGCCGGTAGTATCGACTTTGAGATTTTTTTCCCTTGCCATAAGCTGAGTCAAATCGAGGGGGAAGCCGTAAGTGTCGTACAACTCGAAGGCGTCTTCGCCGCTGATAGTTTTATTCTTCGAGCTTTCGGCCTTTTCGGCGGCGGTATTGAAGATTTCCAGGCCGCGGTCGAGTGTCCGGCCGAAGCCGGCTTCTTCGGATTCTAAAACGGTCTGCACCAATTCCTGTTTCGAGCGAAGCTCGCCATAAAAATCACCCATCAAATTCACGACGGTCGGGACTAAATTAAAGATGAATGGGTCGTGCAGATTGAGGACACGTCCGAAGCGTGAGGCCCTGCGCAGAATTCTGCGAAGGACGTAGCCGCGGCCATCGTTGCTCGGCATACAGCCATCGGTGATTGCGAAGACAAGGCAGCGAAGATGGTCGGCGATGACGCGGAGGGCGATATCTGTTTGTTTGTCGAGAGTGCCGGAGTATTTTTGTCCGCAAAGGCCGCTTATCTTATCGAGTATAGGTGTGAAGAGGTCGGTATCGTAATTGGAACTTTTGTTCTGCAAAACAGCTGTAATTCTTTCGAGCCCCATTCCGGTATCGACGTGTTTTGCCGGCAGAGGCAGGACACGGCCATCTTCGAGACGATTATACTGAATAAAAACAAGGTTCCACAATTCGATGAACCTGCTGCAACCTGCGTTAACAGCACATTTATGCCCCGGAATATTTTTTTTGTCACACCTGTCAGGACCGAGGTCGATATGAATTTCGCTGCAGGGTCCGCAGGGGCCGATGTCGCCCATTTCCCAGAAATTGTCTTTTCTGCCGAACGCGAGGACGCGCTGCCTCGGCAGAGACGTAACCCTGGGCCACAGCTCAGCGGATTCCTTGTCGAATTCAAGGCTGTCCGATTTGTCGCCTGCGAAGACGGTTGCATATAGCTTGTCTGGTTTTATACCCCATTTTTTTGTTATCAGCTCCCACGCCCATTCGATAGCTTCAGCTTTGAAATAATTGCCGAACGACCAGTTGCCTAACATCTCAAAAAACGTGTGATGGTATGTATCGGCACCAACGTCTTCAAGGTCGTTGTGCTTTCCGCCGGCGCGGACACATTTCTGGCTATTGGCAACTCTTGGATATTGCGGGTCAGACAGGCCCAGGAAAATATCCTTGAATTGATTCATTCCCGCATTGGCGAAAAGCAACGTATCATCGCCGATTGGCACAATGGGCGAGCTTGGGACAAATTCATGTCCCTTGCTTTTGAAAAAGTCTATAAAGTCACGTCTTATCTGCCCGGCAGTTAACACTTGTCAGTTTCCTAAAACAGAGGGGCAATCAAGATTGCACCAGCCCTTTTGCGACGAGGATTTTGCTTTTCAACTCATCCCGCAGGTCTTTATTTTCGACCAGGTATTTTTTAGCGTTTTCTCTTCCCTGGCCGAGTCGGACACTTCCGTAGTTCAGCCACGCGCCGACTTTTTCGACCACTTTGCATTCGACACCCAAATCGAGCAGGTCGCCTTCGTAGCTGATACCGCTATCGAACATAATATCGAACTCTGCATCACGGAAAGGCGGGGCGATTTTGTTCTTAACCACCCTTGCCCTGACCCTGGAGCCGAGTGCGTTGCTGCCTTCTTTAATGGTTGCCAGCCGTCTTAAATCGACGCGGACGGAGGTGTAAAATTTCAGCGCCCTTCCGCCTGGGGTAGTTTCGGGGTTGCCGAACATCACGCCGATTTTCATACGGATTTGATTTATGAAGACAAGCGCGGTTTTGCTCTTATTAATGACGGCGGTGAGCTTTCTCATCGCCTGGCTCATTAATCTCGCCTGCAGGGCCATATGTGAGTCGCCCATTTCGCCTTCAAGCTCCGCCGCAGGGGTAAGCGCGGCAACCGAGTCAACAACTATAATATCAACAGAATTGGATTTAATCAGCATCTCGGTGATATCGAGGGCCTGTTCGCCGGTGTCGGGCTGGCTGACCAGCATACTGCTGACGTCGACGCCTAATCTTTTGGCCCACGTAGTATCGAGCGCGTGCTCGGCATCGATGAACGCGGCGACGCCGCCGAGGTGCTGGGCATTGGCAATGACGTGAAGCGCAAGGGTAGTTTTGCCTGACGACTCCGGGCCGAACAGCTCGGTGACCCTGCCGCGGGGAAGACCCTTGCCGCCAAGGGCGATGTCCAACGATAGCGAGCCGGTAGGAATGCCCTCAATCCTGGCATACTTGTGCTCATCCATCTGCATTATAGAGCCCTGGCCGTATTGCTTTTCAATCTGCGCAATCACGCGCTCCAAGGCGGCTTCTTTGCCATCGGCCTTCGGTCTTAAAGCTTCGACTTTGCCCTTGTGTTTGCTTTCTGAAGTTGTCTTGGTCATTTTACTTCCTCCAATTTTCCGTGACTTATTTATTGCAGTTTATAATTTCCTAATACGGTATAGACAGGTCCACTCGGTTTCAGCTCACTTTGGTAAACCGAAACAGAATCAGCCGACAGCGTTCCGAGCTTAAAATCCTTATAATCAACACTGGCCTGTGCCAGTTTCATACCCGCTATCGGATGCCTTATCCTGCAGAGGGTCAGGTGACCGGCAAATTCTCTTGTTTCCTCCGGCCAGCCGGCCAAGGCTAGCGATTCTTCAATATCCTCCTGTAATTTCAACAGGTCGTCTCCTCCTTTGCCGGTGCCGACCCACAGGACTTTCGGGCTCCTGCCGCCGAAATTGCCTACCGATTCTATGTCCAGCTCGAAATCTTTATGCCTGCCGGCGGCGGCCTCTACTATATTACAAATTTCGGCGACTTTTTCATCTTTAATTTCGCCCAAAAATTTCAAAGTCAGGTGTATATTATCCGGGTTCACCCAGTTGATATCGCCTTTTTTCACGTCAATGCTGCCACGCAACTTCTGCTGCAAATCGCCCAACGCAGCCCTGATTTCCTCATCAATATCTATCGCTATAAAGCATCGCATTATACATTTGCCATTAAAACTGTGTTATTTCCCGCAAGGTTTTTAATCTGCCGTCTATATCAGTCCTGCTTATCGAGGATAGACCCGCCAGCGAGAAATCGGCAATAGTAAAAGAGGCCGCCACCGTGCCGCAGGCGACTGCCTGTTTTAATGATTCAAAATCGGTCTTCCCGGCCTTTGTGAGATAACCCATAAATGCGCCCGCAAAGCTGTCACCTGCGCCTGTCGGGTCTTTGACGTCGGCGGATGGATATGCAGGCAGAATAAATTTCTCATCTGCACTGCAAAGGAGCGAGCCGTGTTCGCCTTTTTTGATGACCGCGACAGCCGGCCCCATATTCAAAATGGCACCGGCCGCTTTTATCAGGTTAGTTTCCCCGGCCAGCATTTTCGCCTCGTCTTCGTTGATAATAAGGCAGTCAATTTTTTTAAGCAGGCGGTCCAAATCGTCCCGTTGTCCCTGAATCCAGCAATCCATCGTATCAGCAGCCACGAAAGAGGGGTCATCAACCTGTTCGAGCAACTGAATCTGAAGGGCCGGCGCGGTATTGGCGAGAAATACAAACTTGCTGTCTCTGTATGCTTTCGGCACCTTCGGAGGCTCTTCCGCGAGGACGTTTAATTCGAGCTTGTCGGTTGTCCTTTTGTTAATGTCTTCGTGATACGTGCCTGCCCAGCGGAAGGTCTTACTGTTTTTTCTGATTTCCATGCCCGTTAAATCGACGTTTCTGCCGGCGAAAACTTTCGCCAAATCGAATGGACAATCCGGGCCGATAACGCCGACAAAACGCACAGGGCAGAAGAAACTTGCCGCCATACTGAAGTATATCGCTGAGCCGCCGAGACAATTCTCGCTTACCCCGTAAGGCGTCTTAACACTATCTATCCCTATCGAGCCGGTGACTAATAATGACATTTACTATTTACACTCCTTAGTTTCTGAAAATTTTCTGTCTTGGAAAATTCTGAACGCCATCGATAGTGCTCCTGCTAAAAATATCGACACTCCCAACAATCGATGCCAGCTTGGCCAAACATTATAATCATAACAATTAACACGATATAACAACGCCGTAACACCGGCAAAAATAAAGAGAACCACCATCAGAAACATGAAAAATATACTGACCTTTCCATACGGATACCTCACGTTGAAATTCCTCTGTATTAACTCTTTTAAAATCAGCAACGGAACTACAAAAAAGAGAATAATCGTCAGTGGCCATTTCATTAACACCACTAAGGCCGGAAAAACACTAACTAGCAGCAAGAACACATCACCAAAAATCAACTTAGTTTTAACTGTCATTTTTTTTGCCAAATTCTTTCAGCGTATTATCTATTCTCTGCAGGGTTTTTTCTTTGCCTAATATCTGGGCGGCGTCGAAAATCGGCAGGCTGATGGTACATCCGCATAAAGCGACACGCAACGGCTGGGCGATTTTGCCAAGGCCGAGCTTTTTCTCCTCGGCCAGGCCCCGCAGCGAGGACTCGATATTCTCCACGGTAAACTGCTCGGCCGCAGCAAATTTATCACGAACAATTTGCAGGATAGCCAAGCCGTCATTTTTCAGCAAAACATCTTTGACCGCCTTGGGGTCGTATTTTATCTCGCTGTTATCCAGGAAGAGGAATTTGCTTTTACGTTCGATATCAGCCAGTGTCCTTGCGCCCGCACACAGCTCTATGATTTTCGATAGTATCCCGTCGTCTGCCTCTGCCACAGGAGATTTAATAACCTCCAGGTACTTTTTAAAATGGGGAAGTACTCTTGCGCCACCCTGCATCCGAATGTGCTCGGTGTTGAAGGCGAGGAGCTTCTTGCGGTCGAACAAGCTGTTAGTTTTTGTCAAACGCGAAATATCGAAAGAATCAATCAGCTCCTTGATAGACATAATTTCGCGTTCGTCCCCCGGATTCCAGCCAAGTAGCGCGAGGAAATTCACCATCGTCTGCGGCAGATAGCCACTCTTGAAAAAATCAACAACGTTGATTTCCGGCAGTTGGACGCCGAGGAACTCAGCCATCGCGTCAACGTTGGGCATATCGGGCATGGTCTTATTCGCTATGAAGTCTTTGACTTCTTCAACAGTTATGCCGCCGACCTTGGCAAGTTTTTCCAAATCGATGCCGGGCTTGGCCTTGATGGCGTTGCGGAGGGCTTTGGGGCGTTCGCGTTTTGAAAGCTTTCCGCCGCTGTCGCTGACGGTAACGGACATATGGGCGTATTTCGGAAGCTCGCCGAAGCCGAGGGCTTTCCACAATTCCTGCTGGCCGGGCGTATTCATAAGGTGCTCCTGGCCGCGAATGATATGTGTAACCTTCATCAGGTGATCATCTACCACGCAGGCAAAGTTATACGTCGGGAAGCCGTCACTTTTCTGTATGATGAAATCAGCCATTTCGCCTGCTGCGAAGGTAACCTCGCCGCGGACAATGTCCTCTACTACAAGAGCTTTGTCCTGCGGGACAGCAAAGCGAACGGTTACAGACCTGCCTTCAGTTCGGGCCTTTTTTACATCACTCTCATCTGGGAATTTTTCGGGACGGGAATATACAAAACCTTTTTTTTGTGCCTCGGCTTGCTTTCGGAGCTTATCAAGCTCTTCGGAGGTGTCAAAGCAGTAATACGCCTTTTGCTCATCGAGCAGGTTTTTTATGTATTTATCGTAGATATCCATACGCTGCGACTGCAGGTATGGCCCGTTCGGGCCGCCGACTTCGGGGCCCTCGTCCCATTCGATGCCGAGCCAGCGAAGGTCGTCTATGACCTGCTGCATAGCCGTCGGGGTATTGCGCTTGAGGTCGGTATCTTCGATGCGGAGTATGAACTTGCCGCCCATCCGTCTGGCAAAAAGCCAGTTAAAAAGAGCGGTCCTAGCCCCTCCAACGTGCAGATACCCTGTCGGCGAAGGTGCGAAACGGGTTATTACCATTATAAACCTCAAGAAAAACGTGAAAACGACGAGAGATTAAGTTATATCTGCCTTATTGTCAAGAATAGATGAGTGGTCTGACAAGGCATTTTCCCCTGTTAATTTCGCTTCGGACAGCTATAATCTGCTAAAAATATGAATACAAACGATTCAACAGCTAAACTCGATTTCATCCGGTCGATTGTCGCGGATGACCTAAAAACAAATAAATGGGAGGGGCGCATTAACACGCGTTTTCCGCCTGAGCCGAACGGCTATCTGCACATAGGACACGCCAAAGCAATCTGCCTGAATTTCGGCATCGCGAAGGAATTCGGCGGCAAGTGCAACCTGCGCTTCGACGATACCAATCCCGAAAAGGAAGAGCAGGAATACGTCGATTCGATTACCGAGGACGTCCGCTGGCTCGGCTGGGACTGGGAAGGCCGCCTGTTTTTTGCGTCCGATTACTTCGAGCAAATGTATAACTGGGCGGTTGACCTTGTCAGGAAGGGGGCGGCATACGTCTGCGACCTCTCGGCTGATGAAGTTACTAAATACCGCGGGACATTAACCGCACCCGGCAAAAACAGCCCTTATCGCGACCGCAGTATCGATGAGAACCTGGATTTATTCACACGGATGCGGGCGGGCGAATTTCCCGATGGAACAAAAACGCTTCGCGCGAAAATCGATATGTCGCACCCGAATTTTAATATGCGCGACCCGGTTATGTATCGCATCCTGCACGCCAGTCATCATCGCACGGGCGATAAGTGGTGTATCTATCCGACTTATGACTGGGCGCACGGCCTCGAGGACTCAATCGAGAAAATTACCCACTCGATTTGCACACTGGAGTTTGAAAATCATCGGCCTTTGTATGACTGGTATCTCGATGCGCTCGGAATCCATCATCCGCAGCAGATTGAGTTCGCCCGGCTGAATCTAACATACACCGTGATGAGCAAAAGAAAGCTGCTGCAATTAGTGCAGCAGGGAAAAGTCAGCGGCTGGGATGACCCGCGGATGCCGACAATTTCGGGAATGAGAAGGCGAGGTTATTCGCCGGAAGCTATTCGCAGCTTCTGCACGCTGATAAGCGTCAATAAATTCAACAGCACGATTGATATTGCTCTGCTGGAACACTGCCTCCGTGAAGATTTGAACAGAACCAGCCCACGCGTAATGGCCGTGCTTCGGCCGCTTAAGGTAATCATTGATAATTTCCCGGCCGACAAGGTCGAGGAAATGGACGCGGTCAATAATCCCGAAGACCCAGCCGCAGGCTCACGCAAGGTCCCCTTCTCACGGGAATTGTATATCGAGCAGGAAGACTTTATGGAGAACCCGCCCAAGAAGTTCTATCGTTTGACCCCCGGCAGAGAGGTCCGCCTGCGATACGCATATTTCGTTACCTGCACAAACGCCGTTAAGGATAAAAATGGCAATGTCGTTGAATTGCACTGCACTTATGACCCCGCTACTCGCGGCGGCGACGCACCCGACGGCAGGAAGGTCAAATCTACTCTACACTGGGTTTCGGCAAATCACTCACTTCCGGCAGAGGTGCGATTGTATGACCATCTCTTTATAACTCAAAATCCGGATGATGTCGAAGAAGGCAAAGATTTCACATCGAATTTGAATCCAAACTCGCTGGAAGTGCTAAAGGATTGCCGAGTCGAACCGTCTCTTGCTGGCGCGAAGCCTTCGTTTCGTTTCCAGTTTGAGCGCCTCGGCTATTTCTGCATCGACCCCGACAGCTCCGCCGGCAAACTCGTATTCAATCGAACAGTATCCCTCCGTGACGAGTGGGCAAAAATCCAGAAGCAACAACCGCCAAAAAGATAGCCATGCAGATGGATGAATATTACCAGCTAATGGGAACCCTCGTGGCAAATTTACAATCATTGGAGTTTGCCTTGCGTGCTTTCTTGTACAATAAAGAGAGTGGTCCGAAACCCGCAAATCCTGAATTTGGTAAGAATATATATGATTTCAAAGTAGGCGACTGCGTGGAAGAAACCGCTTTTACTAACCATGACACACTGGGCCAGTTAATAGACAAATACAATGAGATAGTAAAGTCCAAGGATAGCACCGTATGCGTAGATAGAGGCATTGTGGATATTAGAAATGCTCTTGCGCACGGACGAATTGCAAGTGAATCTCCAGCACCCGAGGTGCCCCTAAAGCTGATTAAATATGGCAAACCTCAAAATGGTCAGGTGTGTGTTACCCACTATGTCACGTTGACCAAGGATTGGTTTGATAAGCAGATAAAATTGGTACACGATAATATTTTTCACGTCAAAAAAGCTAACGAAAATAACAATGCTTAATAAGGATAAGATTGCTTCGCTTCGCTCGCAATGACTCACGCTTCAATTCAGCGTGAGTCATTTCCCGAGAATCATTTTTACTGAAACCGCGAGGAGGACTATCCCGAAGATTTTTTTCAAAACCATTTCGGGGATTCCAACAGCGAATTTAGCACCGATTAGCCCGCCGACAAAAAAACCTATACATACAAAGGCAGCGATTTTGAGGTCGACAAATCCCTGTTTGTAATACGCCAGCGCAGCGAGCAGGCCGATTGGCGGCACCATCAAAGCCAGAGTTGTTCCCTGTGCGGCGTGCTGCGATAAGCCGAATAAAAGCACCAGTGCAGGAACAATAATTATTCCCCCGCCTATACCGATTAGTCCGCTAAAAATACCGGCAATCACACCCAACAAAATGTAAAGAAATATATTCATAATTTTGACCTCACTCTATCTAACATTTTTTAGCCGAAGAGTTCTTTGAATTTTTTCTCGATGTCGTCACTTTCACAAAGCACCTGGCCGACTAAGACAGCGCCAATGCCAACGGATTTGAGCTTTTCGACGTCTGCCCGCGATTTTATCCCGCTTTCAGCCACGAGTTCACTTTTATTATCGACAAGCTCGGCCAGCCGGCCGGTTGTCCCCAAGTCCACCTTCATTGTGGTTAAATTCCTATTGTTAATTCCGAGGACGCTGTAGCCTTTCTTCGGGAAACCTATGATACTGCGGACGGCCAGCAGGGAATCAGCCTCGTGCACTTCCAGTAGGACTGTCAGCGTTAGCTCGGCCGCGGTTATCATTAAATCCATCAGCGTTGCGGGTTTTAACGCCTCGGCTATCAATAGTATCGCATCGGCGCCGGCGGCGCGGGATTCGTAAACCTGCCACTGGTCGATAATAAAATCTTTGCGCAAAACCGGCAAATCCACCGCCTCCTTGATTTGATTTATATATTCGAGTTTGCCCTGGAAATACTTTTCATCAGTAAGGACGCTGACCGCGTCAGCACCGCAATCCTGATATGTCTTCGCAATCGCAACAGCGTCGAAATCTTTTCGGATGACGCCGGCTGACGGCGAGGCCTTCTTGACCTCCGCGATAACATTCAGTCCCCTGCCGCTGTGTTTGGTGACGGCTTTGTAGAAATTGCGGCACTTGGGCATAGAGGCAATCTCGGCCTTGAGCTGCTCCATAGTTTTTTCACCGCAGCGACACTTAACTTCGGCCCTTTTATCTTCTATTATTTTTTCGAGGATATTCGCCAAGCTATTTCACTCCTACGGCCTTAAAGAACGTGTAGTTAAACACTCCATCACTTTCCGCTGTCCGGTATAAATCAGCAATACCTTTATCCCAGCTTTTTTCGTCAATCATTCCGCTGCCAAGGGCCTGCTCCCTGACTCCTTCGACCATCGCGGTAAAAGTGTTTTTGGTGAAACCCTCGACCATTTCCGGCCTGCTCGAATCAGCATAAACTGCTTTCGGCGTCACTCGAACATCCTTAAAACCGCATTTTGTGAGCAGCGGATACAGCTGCCTGCCGATTAAAGAATTACCACCCGTTTTGGCCTGCAGGCTGATTAAGCACTGGATATTTCTTTTTGCGTATTCGCTATCGGGATAGAAATAAGCCGAGCCGTGGTCGCCTTCGATTGCCGTCAGCGTCCCGCCGGTGCGCAATACTTTCTTCAGCCTGATTAGGGCTTCGTCAGGAGCTTCGAGGTGTTCGAGAACAAAACAAACGAATATATGGTCGAAGCTCTCCTCGGCAAAGGGCAGGTTAAAAATATCGGCCTGCTGAAACTGGACGTTTGTCAGGCCTTTACTTTCAATCAGCTGCCGCGCCTTCGTGAGCGATTCTTCCGAGATGTCTATACACAGGAATTTCGCCTTCGGGCTATTGGCCGCCAGGGTTACGGTTTTAGCACCCGTACCGCAGCCGGCTTCGAGCACCCTGCTACCGGGCGGGAAAACTATGTCCCCATGAAGCAGCTCCGCCAGAGTTTTCGCCTGGTCTTCGAGTCTCCTGGCCTCGCGCACCGAGTATCCGTGAACATAGTTTGTTCGTTTCATAAGCGGTCTCAACCGGCCAATTTGACGTAGGCCATCCTAACCTGGCCAAGAGTATCTTCGAGTATTTTTGCTTCCTGCTCGGTGAGATTGCCTTTTGTTTTTTCTTCAATTGCTTCGAGCATATCTATACTGTATTTGGCCAGCTCCAAATCCGGCTCTTTGTCCTTCTGCCCCTCGACCTGTATAAGCCCCAAGGCAAACAATGCCTGCGTAACGAGCATACTTATCAGGGCGGCAAAATCGCCCCTCGGCAAAGGCCCGCGGCCGGATTTATCCGGCGGAGTTTTTTCCTTCTCCGCTTTTTCCTGCGCAGCTAATATGTCCTTCTCCTTTTGGGCCTGCTGCTTCCAGTCTTCGTCAATTATAATCTTCTTCTCTTCCTTTTTTTCTTCTTTAGCCATTTTTAAGACCTTTCTGTTCGTATAACTCCGGTCAGGATATCATTTGTGATATTTTTTCATATCTCTGCTTATGTCCCGCTTCTGCTGGCGCTCGGTGATTTTTCTGCGCTTGTCGTATTGCCTTTTACCTTTAGCGAGCGCAAGCTCTATTTTTGCAAAACCTCTATTATTAAAATAAATCCGAAGCGGCACAAGCGTAAAACCGCGAAGCTCGAGCTTTGTCGTTATCCTGCGAATCTCGCTTTTGTGCAGGAGCAACTTTCTTTTCCTGGTCGGCTCATGATTGTTTGCGCCGGCCTGCTTATACTGGGTTATGGTCGCTCCGACAAGCCAGCACTGGTCGCCTATAATTCTGGCGTATGAGCCGTCAAGATTAGCCTGGGCCGCGCGCAGCGATTTTACCTCCGTTCCAACAAGCGACATCCCAGCCTCGAGCTTATCGACAATCTCAAAATTGTGATAGGCCTTTTTATTAACCGCCGCTGAACTTTGGCTATCCTTGCTCTTTCGCGATTTTGCCGCCATTTAAGCCATAATAGCCGGACAGGACCGATTTTGCAAGATTGGCTTTTATTCAGGATAGAAACGCAGGGGTAACCGGCATATTTGAGTATGAGTTATGCAAAAAAACGACCGCCTCCGGCACTTTTTTGCCCGAGGCGGTCATTCAGATTAAGGTTTCCGGATTAACCCGAAACGCCTTATAACTTCCATTTTGCACGCCGGATTATTAATCCTCCAAATACCAGCAACCCAATCATCGCCGGCTCCGGAGTGCATATCGTATCAACGTGGATGTAATCCAGAACTGCAGGTCCTCCCGTCGCCGACATCACAACGAAATTGACCTTCTCAACATACGGGTTCGGCCTTATTATGACACCGAATTCAGCATCACCCTGTCCCGGCAGGATCTCGTAGGTAAAGGTGGTGCTGCCGCCGTCGGTCGCAGATATTGTTATGCCGCCCACAATCCCGCTGCCGATGTCGACCCAAAGCTCCTTGTATTCATTGAGATTCTCGTAATTCGGAATCTCCAGAGCCACTTGAATCCAGCCGCTGCCAGTGATAGTGCTGATGCCGTCCCATGAGCCTGCGGGTAACGGCGTGATTGTTGCCGCAACCCTATTAGGGCTCGGATTAAAAACTACTTCCGGGTCGGCTGTATATCCGCTGCCGGAAGGTATAATATATCCGGGGGTAAAATCCCAAAATTCGTGTGTGGTACCAAGCGCTTCCTCTTCCCACCATCCCATGCTGGGCACCGCCAATCCATTTCCTGGACATGCAAAAAGAAACACTGCTACGAATAAAATTAAACCCCATCTCTTCATTACTCCTCCTTCTGCCCCATTTTTTCCGAGACTTAAAAGTTTCCCGGGAGTAAGTGGTTCTGACACGGAATACAGGTATGCCTCAAGTGTGCCCCGAGACATTTTATGCGAAGCTCGGCTACCCACGATGCCCTGCTCTCCACTATTCCTCTCCCTTCGGCCATCCTTCTCCTTATCGCGGGGTTCCATCGCCCGCAAGAGAACAGCTGATATAGCGGCTCTTAGTCTATATATCAGGCAGCCTTTGCTCTACTGTGGAAACCCGCAAGGTTTTGCAGATTTTTCTAAGAACATCCCTTCCGCGATTAAAACAGCCCCCAATTACTTTGAATTTCCATACTTCAATTTTACTGTTTGTTGTTGCCGGGTGTGAACATTGCAATTGCCTTTTTAGTCAAATCGACGACGTTATTGACGCCGAATTTTCGAAAAATGTTGCTGCGGTGAAACTCGACCGTTCGCAGTGCGATATGCATTTTGTAGGCAACCTCTTTGTTGCTGCAGCCATCGAGGATAAGCTTTAACACCTTCTTTTCGGTTTTAGTCAGCTTTAATTCGTCGGAGGAACTGTCAAACGCGTGGCGGTGCAAAATCTCATTCACTTTAGTTACAAACAGCGTTATGTTAAGCGGCTTTTCCATAAAATCCGCGGCGCCAAGTCTCATTGCCTCGACCGCCTTGGACACATCTCCGAGTTCGCTAATCATCATTACAGGCGTCCATGGCGCTATTTGCTTGGCTTTGCTTAAAAGCGTCATCACGTCCATACCAGGTGCTTTTGTGTCGGCAATAAGAAGATGACAGCCGCCCCGCTCAAGCTCTGACAGGCATGCCTCGGCGTGTGCAAAACATGTAACATCGTAGCCGCTCTCATCCAAAGCGTTGAACACAGACGCCCTCGTTGCGGTTCCATCATCAACCAGAAATATCTTTCGCGACGGTTTTTTCATGACCCGTCCCCTTCCCGTGAATGCACGACCTCCGCCGGACATAACTTGTCTGCCTGAATAAATAGACAAATAACCGAGATGATTTCTGTAATCTTCATTTTTCCTCTACCCTTAAAAAAACAAAAAGCATTAAAAGGTATGCTCTGCAAATTACAACTACAACATCTATTTACTAATGTCAATATTATTTATCTTAAACTTCGGGGATTTTTCTACAGGTTTGCTCGGCGGAGCTGCTATACCGGAAAAAGAATCACGCAGGCGAAAAATTTACAGGAAAACGGGGCGTTGCGGGTTTAGGACGGCCCAACCGGAGAACAAACCGGCCGGACCGTTATCTATCTAGCGGTCATTGATGTGCCGGTGCCGTCGGCTAAATTTTTACTTAATGAATCGGATAGTCAGCGGATAGCGATAGTGTTCGCCGTTGTTTGCCGCGATACAGGCCATAATACAAAAAATCAAGTCCACAACCCCGACTGCGGGGAACAGCAGAAAGCCGATACACAAAAAAGACAACAATCCTGCGACAATGTATGCAATTGCAACCGTAATCTGAAAGTTTAGCGCCTCTTTGCCCTGCTCATCAACAAAGGGATGCTCGTCCTTTTTAACCAGCCAAATGACCAGCGGTCCAACAAAGCAGGTAAAGATGGCTAAAAGATGCGCCAACATCGCAAACGTCCGGGCGTCTTTACTTGTCTCTGTCGGCTTAGGCGTTTCTTTTATTTCTGCCATAACTGAACTCCCTTCAATGAAATGTATGTTCTCTCGATAACCTTTTGATATTTTCTTAACAAAGGGCGCTTAAGGGGTCAAGAATAAAATCCGGCGCTGAGATTCGTTAGGAACACTACCCTGTCGGCTCAAACTGGAAAATGGATTTGCCAAAATCGAACGGCCTTATTAGAATGCTTGGCGAAAAACCCTGGATTTTATTTCGTCGTCGTGGAATTACTTATGAACATACCGGAAAATATCATTCCGGCATTATTGCTTACGGTTGCTGCCGGCCTTTGCACAGGAGTGGGAAGCGCTATTGCCTACTTTATCCGGAAACCGAAGATGGCCTATCTGGCCTTCCTGCTGGGCTTTTCTGCGGGCGTCATGATTTACGTATCTTTTATGGAGCTTCTGCCTAGCGCCCTGCAGGCTGTCGGCAAACTCCGGAGCCTCGCGGCTTTCTTTGCGGGAATAGCTGCTATGGGACTGGTAGATATACTGGTACCCGAATTTGAACATCCGAATCAATGGCAGACCGCCGACTGCGCAGACGAACCTGCGGCTAATCTGGAAAAAAGCCGCCTTATGAGAACGGGATTGTTTACAGCGCTTGCCATCGGCATACACAACTTTCCTGAAGGCCTGGCCACATTTACATCAGCGCTTAGCGATGTGCATCTGGGGGTATTCATTGCCATAGCGATTGCCATTCACAACGTTCCGGAGGGAATCGCGGTGTCGGTGCCTATTCTTTATGCTACAGGAAATAGAAATAAAGCATTCTTTTATTCTTTTCTCTCCGGTATGTCCGAGCCTGCGGGAGCTATCGTTGGTTACCTTGTACTGCTGCCTTTTTTGACGCCGGCCCTTCTTGCGACCCTTTTGGCGTTTGTTGCAGGCGTGATGGTGTACATATCTCTGGATGAGCTGCTGCCAATGGCCCATCGTTATGGTCACGGACACCTGGTAATTGCAGGAATAATTTTGGGAATGCTTGTTATGGCAGTGAGCCTGATGATGCTATGACGGCCGCGTGTTGTCTGGTCAGGATGGTTTTCTGCTATCCCTGCAGAACTGGCCCATCAGCATCATCGCTTCATTCATTTTATCCGCAGAGCCGTCCATCTTTGCGTATGCCTCGACCAGTGCTAACAGGTCCGGTGCCGGCGCCGCATCGGAAGTACCGTAATGGTGCGAAACGTTAACGATTCCGCCGTCAAGGCCGTACTCCATCGCCTTGGCGACAAAGGCCCTGCAGACGCCGATTTTCCGGCACGGCAAATCGCGCACGCAATTGCTTATGCCTCCGGTAAAATGAACACCTTTCATTTCCGGGTCGTTCTTTATCTTCTTTATGGTTTCGAGTGTCTTGTATGTATAACTTTGCTGGCCGGGCTCCATCGGCATATCTATCGCTAAGGGAAATATGGTCGGGTCGAAAAATATCTCTCCGGGCTTAAAGCCGTACTTGTCTGTGGCTTCTCTGAAAATTTCCTTCGCCACCGAATAAAAATCGTCAATCGAAGGCTGACTGGATTCCACCATCAAAAGGCCGACAAAGGCGTAGTCGTAGTCTTTTTTCAGCGGCAGCATATTATTCATCGTGTAAACCTTTATCGAGTTCACAAGCGGCTGGGCGACTTTCTGGTCCGTATTGTACCATTCCTTCAGCCCGGCCTTGAGCACGTTATCGTTGCTGCTGTCGATGCAAATCGGCACGCCCCTGCCCCAATTGCGGACCATTTTGACGTATTCGACCATCATATCGACCGCAATCTGCTGGTCGTCTTCGCCGAAGGCGTCGAGATTGACCGCGATATAATCAGCCCCCTCTGCCGCCTGAGATTCAATCAGGGCCTTGATATAATTCAGCGGTTCCGAAGGCTTCGAATATGCGTCAGGCCCAAGCTCCATTAACCGCTTCATCTGCTCTGCCGTCTTTGGTATCGACGCATGCACCGACTCGCCAATCGAAATAAATTTTTTTGTCATCGCTTAAATCCTTACCGCGCTTAAAATCTCTCTTACTGGTTCAACTTTATTCAAACTATAAAAATGCAGCCCCGGTGCACCGGCTTCAAGCAGCTCTTTGCATTGATTAACGGCAAACTCTACGCCTTTTTTGTATGTTTCTTCCGCGTTGCCGTCAAGGGGTTTGAAAATATCGTGGACTTTCTGCGGAATGGTTGCGCCGCAGGTCTTACAGAACCTAAGCAGAGTCTGGTAATCCGTTATCGGCAGAATCCCCGGCAGTATAGGCACAGTCACCCCCACCTTTCTTATCCTGTCCACATATTCGAAATAGTCCTTGTTCTCAAAGAAAAGCTGGGTAATTACAAATTCGCCGCCGGTGTCAATTTTAATCTTCATATATTTGGAATCGGTGGGCTTGTCCGAGCAATTGATGTGCCCCTCTGGAAAACCGGCCACGCCGATACTGAAGAAATCCCCGAAACTGCGAATCATTCCAATCAATTGATAACAATACTCGTAGCCGTCCGGTGCGGGCTTCCAATCCTCGCCCACGGGAGCATCCCCGCGAAGGGCAAGAATATTGCAGATATTTCTTTTTTTCATTTCCGTCAGGATTGTCTTTAGTTCATCCCTGCTGTGCCCGACGCAGGTAAAATGGTGCATCACCGGAATATCGGTATTCTTCTGTATCTCGTCGGCGATTTCCATTGTCATCGCCCGCGTTGTGCCGCCCGCTCCGTATGTTACCGAAAACCAGTCCGGCTTCAAGTCGGCATAAATACCCGCCGTTTCAAAAAGCTTCAGCTTGCCCTTATCCGTCTTGGGCGGGAAAAATTCAAAAGAATATGTGCGCTCCTTAGCTTTGCCCTTCTCTTCCAAAATATCTGCAATTTTTCTTATCATTTCGTCCTTTCCGCCGCAGAGCAGCAAGACCCCGCTGAAGGCGGGCTTGTCATTTCAGCAATAATAACACCTTGTTTTATAACTTTTATCTATAATGACTTATATAAACTATTTGCAAAGACTTCTACAACACAGAAGTCGTTTTTTCGCACTATATTGCTACGAAAATACTCAACAATGTGTCGTTGCGAAGATTTCAACGCTGTGGATAACCTGTTGATAACCAAAATTCCGTCCTTTCAAGGAATTTCCAGCGGCACCAAATAAAACCAACGTGTTTTTTGCCGCCGCCCTGTAATCCTGCTCACTGTCAAAATCACAACCTTTAACTCACGAATAGCAAAGAAGTTATGAGAGTCTGCTGCAAATATTTACAAAATCAAATTGGAGCCCAGAGTATCATATTACCAATTTTACCGAAACAGCCTAATTTAACACAGTCTCCAAACAAAATCAGCCTTTAGTGGATAATTCTTAGAAATGCCCGCGGACTTAAAAATGCTCCTTAATCCATAATCCTGCTGATTTTATAGATTTCGCAAGGCTATAGAATCAGGAAAATGTTCGAACAAGCAACAGTATGGCAAATTTAGACAGCACCTCCGCCCCTATTAAGCTGACAACGAATGTTACAATCGCTGCCGCACCTTTGATATTACACGATACCGTGTATGCCCGGTACATCAACACTACCATCCAAATCATCATAAGAATAAGTACAATCATCGCAAACCCGAATACAAACACATCTATAGAGCTAATTGCCGCCGGTGCAGTTTGCGCAACCTTGGACACTATATGCTCAAGGACTCTTCTGTTGGCATCCGGAATCATCGCCACAGCAGCTATCAGGTAAGGCCATCTCGCCAGAGCCTGCGTCCCGAGAACATCTATCACTCTGAACGATGACCGCGACACAATCAAACCGAAGAAAAATAGCGGAATCACCATACATATCCAATCTATCATACCCTCAACTAAGAAAAACCACATCGGAGCCGCAGCGCCTGTATGAACATCAAGAACTCCATCGAAGTGAGTATTGCTGATTGAGCCGATAAACGAGCTTAACAATATAATCGCCAAACCCAACAGTAAGGCCTGAAAACCTGCCATGAACCTGAAAGGATTAAACAGCCGCTGGCTAAGACGACTACTATTTGCTGTATCAGTCATAATTTCTTCTCCTTACCTTCTTTCCCGCCTTTTTCAGTGAATTTAATTCGTTCGATAACCTCATCGAGCCGGTTGCGGACCGTCGGATAGCTCAGTCCCAACAGCTTCGCCATCTCTTTCAGCGAACCACTTGCCTTGATAAACTCCAGTACGAAACCCTCATCGTCGGTCGAGAGTCTCGCCAGTAAGGGCAGTTCATATTGGCCTTGGATTTCCGTCTGGCACCGCTGGCAAACAAGACTTTTCACATTTAGCAGACTGCTGCACGATGGACATATCGCAGGTAACACTTTCATACAGCTATTTCCTTCTACTCAATAAGTTTTTTATTTAGCAGGCTGACTGGGAACGAAAAACAGGCCCGCCACCTGCTGCTTGTCATTGAAAACAACTTTGGCGTCGAGTGGGCCTTTTTCAAATTTGCAGGTCACGAAAATTACATCATACCGCAGAATCTTCCCCCTTCTGGTTCCAGCCTGCTCGACAAAAGGCCCCAACTGGGCGATTAAAGAATTCCAAAACTGCTGCAGTTTTTCCGCAGTCAGCGTCTTTTTCATAATTCTGTCGAAATTCTCCGTCGCCTTCTCGCAATCACCGCTCGAAAGCGCGCTCACCAAATCCTTCGCCAGAATTTCGATAGATGTGGATTCAATGCCCGATTCCTGCGGGACTGTTTGGGCCGGCCCGGCACCTTTAAATCCCCATATAACCGCAGCTATGATTAGCGCCGCCCAAATACTAATGCCCGCTATGCCTATAATCCGCCTCATTAACAGCCTTTCTATTTATCAATAAAATTCAACATCTATTTAATAATATTAAACTATTATTTACTTTTTGCAAGTAAAAAATTGATATTTTTTAACATTTTTTACATCCTAAAACCAGCTTTCAACCCCAAAAACAGGTGCAAAGAACAGGTATGGCTATATAGAAATGAAGGGTTAGAAAGTCAGATAGCAGTTGATTGATGTAGATTTCGGGATTTTCAAAACGCTATTCTTTTCATTTCTGCTTTTTCAAAACATTATCATCCAGCCATCGCTTCAGGCCGGGCAGACGAATTCCATATTTATCTCCAAGAAGCTTACCGAGCTTTGGAATCTTCAATATAACGTCATCTTCATTGCCCGCTACAGTAAAGCCTTCGTATTCAAAGGTATTATCTCTTGATTGAATTTTGATTTGAACAGTAGGCATATCAGACTTTAGCTCTTCATAATAAATCTCAGCATCGGCGAACAAACTTTTAATCGCGTTGAGATCATCCAAGTTAGTTATACTTGCTCTCTTAAGTCCTTGAAAATCAACGTCGACTTGCAGAATGTCCCTTTTGCTGAAAGATTGTACAACCAATAACTCTTTTTGCTGTTTCTGAAATAGAGGAATTGCCAGAAAGGTGCATACACCTACCCCAATAGCGGTACCGAAAACAAGTCCCACTATACCTTTGAAACGAACTTTCAAGATACGCCTTTTTGAAATAACATACCAACCACATCCCAAAAGTATTCCAGGGAAACAACCCAATGCGCCAGCTAATGAAATTTGTAAGGATAATCGACTGTAAGGAAAAGCCAGATATACTGCTATCGCTGCGATTACCCATCCAACCAGCCCAGTTGTCCAAATTCGCCAATGTTCCCTAAGAGCAAATCGCATATACTTCTCGTCTCCGGCGATTCCATAGCGGCAAAAAGTGTAGCCGAAAAAGTGTATACCTATCAGGGCCACTACTACATTAAATATAGCACCCATGGCAAATTTTTACCTTCCTACGATAGCACAGTATCAAATATCAAATCGATACTTCTGTAGCAGCATCGTTTAAAATTATTTTCCCTTGAAAGCGGTGATTTTTTCTTTTAATGCCTTGCAGGCGGCTGTCGGGTCAGCAGTTTCGGTAACAGCCGAGCAGACGGCAATCGTATTTGCGCCTGCTTTTAAAACATCTTCAACGTTATCGAGCGTTATACCGCCAATGGCGACGTGGCCGATGCCGGTGTCAGCAAGTTCTTTAACGCCCCGCTTTACATAATCAAGGCCGACCGGTTTGACTCCCGGCTTTGTGCCGGTAGAAAAGACAGGGCCTAAACTTACATAAGTCGGCAGCTCCTCGCAGGCAGCGCGCAGCTGCTCGATGGAATGAGTGCTTCTGCCGATGATTAACGGCGCCAGTTGCAGCTTGCGTGCCTGGTCGAGAGGCAAATCATTTTGTCCGAGATGCACACCGTCTGCGCCGGCGGCGATTGCGATATCGACCCTGTCGTTTATTATGCTCAATACGCCGGCGTCTCTGCAAACCTTTACGAATTCAGAGGCAAGGGCAAAAAGTTTATCGTCATCGATTCCATTTGCCCGCAATTGAATGCAATCTGCTCCGCCTGAAATACATTGATGAGTCAAAGAAAACGCATCAACAGGCAGAGCATTGCTGATTATTACGTATAATCTGACGGGTTTGAATTTTTCGGCTGTGTCGGCAAATAAAACAATGTCTTTCTCGAGCGTATAAGCGGAGAAGCGAAGCTTTTCGATTGTCTGTGCAACTTCGGGATTGAGCGTCTGCGTCATTTCGGCAAGAGAGCGGAGGGATTCGGTAAGTCTTTTACAGCCGGCGGTGAAGCAGTCTCTTAAGTCACTGCGTTGAAGCTGGTTATCGACAGTAGCGCCAGCACCAACGTCACCTAAGCTGTCCCTGTTGGCGATGAGCTGAGCGGGGTCGAGTTTGGCTATGCAAGCGGAAAGGGCATGGCGAAGCTGCTTAGCGCAAGTGGTTAAAGGCGCGGAGTTTAGGGAAAAACGGCAGAAGTCCTCGATGACGCGGAGGGCTTCACGGGCACGATTGAAATTGGCATCGATAATTCTATAAACGGGATTAGCCATAACAGCTTTGATTATACGCTCTTAGGACAATATTGAACAGCGAAAACAAAAATGAGGGTGCGGTCAAAAGGTGTAGAAAAAGTGGTACAAATTGCTAAAAATGTACAGGAAATTGCTACAAACGTAAATAAACATACTAAGAATGTACGGGAAATGTCAAAAATTTTCTGAAATTTTTGACACATCGTTCGTGAAGCGTAAGGCATATCTCGTCAGAGAAATTATGGCCACGAAGAGGCACAAAAAACATCCGCCTTAGCCAAGGCTTCGGCGATACAGGCGAAGAAAAATTGGGCACGAATCCATCTTAACGTTCTCCTCCTCGATGTCCTCGGCGGTGTCGGCCATGGCGAAAACGATGTGGTGGCGGTGGAATCATTTCTGCAGGGACATCGAGTTTGATGGTTCCTCCCTGGATTGAGAGGGCCTTTCCGTTAACGAGAGCGTCGGCAATTTTTTTATGTGCGGATTCAAGGATTCTGCCGAAGGTCTGGCGTGAAACGCTCATTTTCTCAGCGGCCTGCTCCTGATACAGGTCCTGCAGGTCGGCTAATCGGACTGCTTCAAGCTCATCTACAGTTAGTGTGGTACACTGCAGTAACGACAAGGGAATCCCCCGTGGTTTGTAGTAGTTGACCTGCGGCAGGCAGCCAACTCGTCTGCAATGTCTTGGTCTTGGCATATCAGATTTCCGTCTTTATTTTCTATAAATTAATTCGAGCCCCTACAGAGCAGATAAAACACCTATCAGGAAAGGTCTCTTTAAATTTTGTTATAGCTTTAACGCCTGTGCAATGCAACGGAGTAATTTTTTCGATTCCATATTTTTTAAAAGCCTCAATTGTAAGTTCCATTCTGTCTTTGCCTGCATTAACAAGATGCATACCGCCGATGACGGCATATATTTTATTTTTGCCTGTTAATTTACAGATATAATCGAGAGTATTAACTGCGCCAGAATGAGCACAGCCCAAGACAACAATTAATCCGTTGGGTGATTCAACGAATAATGCCTGATCATCCAGAAGACTATCCGGAGTATGACAGTTTTCGTCAACGAAGAACGCTCCGCCAACATTTTCAAAGTTACTTATGCGCGGCACTTGCCCTGTTACTGCTATTCCGGGAAATAATTTAGCTGGCGTCACCGTCCAGACAATATGACGGTCTCGAATAGCCTTTTTCGCGGAATCTGACATCCCAATCGATTTCACCCCGGAAGGTTTTTTGCTGAATTTTGGTTCAGTCGCGGCAGGGTGCAAATAAATCTTTGCTTTGGCTGCCATATCAAGCACAGCAGAGAGGCCACCTGTATGGTCGTAATGACCGTGACTTAATATGATAGCATCTGTTCGAGTTAAATCGACGCCCAGCTTTTCTGCATTTTGGATGATCGCATCACTCTGTCCGGTATCGAATAGGATTGTTTTCTCTTCGTATTCAATCCACAACGACAATCCATGTTCGCTGTTCAGGTCGGCCTTCGCCGCGGCATCGTCCGTCAGAATTTTAATACGAATATCCGGCGACATTAAAACATCTCTAATTTATAGGCAAGTTCAGGTTTGTCAAAAAATTTGGCTTTTGCAACAGCTTTGGTTTTTCCATCCTGAATAATTTCGGCCTTTAAGAAATAAAGGGGATGGCATATTTTTTCAATTCGAGCGGTAACTGCTGCCGGTTTATTAATTTGAACGGGGAGTTTGAATTTTGTGTTCATTTCAACTGTTACTGCCGTCAGTCCTCGA
This sequence comes from Phycisphaerae bacterium, assembly GCA_028714855.1. Lineage (NCBI taxonomy): Bacteria > Pseudomonadati > Planctomycetota > Phycisphaerae > Phycisphaerae bacterium. Next base: position 105,815 of record JAQTLP010000002.1, read on the forward strand.
GCGAAAAGGCAATTGCCCATAGCACCATCCAAAATTGACGATATTATGCCGCCGTGCAAAATACCTGAATATCCTTCGTAAGCTTTGTCGCATTCAAAGGAAGCTTTTATGGTTTTATCGTCGGCAATTTCAAATTCAAGGTGCAGCCCTTTTGTATTGTTCAAACTGCAAACTATGCAGTTTTGATGTAAGTTTTTACATACAGAGCATCTGGCAAAAACTGATTGCTTAGTGGTCACAGACATTTTCTCCGGCCTGAAGGGTTTTATTGAGATAAGCAGAAACAAGGTTTTCCGGCGTATCAACAGAAGCTCCTACGACCACCTCGATTTGATTCTGTGTGAATAACTGCTGAGCGCGTTGGCCCATTCCGCCGGTAATAACTAATTCAACATACAAACCTGCCAACCATTTTGGCATAACGCCCGGCTCGTGAGCCGGCGGCGTTACCAACTCCTGACTTTTGATGGTTTTGCTGTCGGTGTCCACGTCGATGATGGCGAACTGTTCACAATGGCCGAAGTGCTGCGATAATTTTCCTTCTGTTAATGGTATTGCGATTCTCATTTTATTTTGCTCCTTATTATTTCTTATGTGACAAACTTAATATCCTTTGCCAAAGCGATACTATCTGCTCCCTTGGCCGGCCGTTTGAATATTCTACGACACTTTTGGCGACGAGCTGTGCCCTTGTTACTTCGGTATCGTAAGAAATTTTACCGACCACATCCAGATTTCTTTCGCCTGCCTTTGTTTCAATTGCCTCTGCAATTTTTGTATTGATATCATATTTGTTGATGCAAATTGCTGTAGGGATTCCGAAATGCCCTGTTAGTTCAACGACTCTGTCTAAATCGTGCTGTCCCGAAAGGGTTGGCTCAGTAACAACTAATACTAAGTCTGCTCCGGTGATTGATGCGATTACCGAACAGCCGATGCCGGGCGAGCCGTCCACGATTACGAAGCTTTTATCCTGCTCGGCTGCGATTCGTTTTGCTTCTTTGCGAATTAAGCTAACGAGTTTTCCGCTGTTTTCCTGTGCGATTCCGAGCTTGGCGTGCACCATAGGGCCAAACCTTGTATCCGATACGAACCATTGGCCGTTAACGGCATCTTTGAATTCTATGGCGTCGACCGGACAGAATTTTACGCATACTTTGCATCCTTCGCACGCAATAGGGTCAATTGTATAAGTTCTTTCAGCCACTTCGTTGGCTGGGCCGTTGAATAAAGGGGCGTTGAAATTGCAAACCTCTTCACATCTGCCGCAGCCGACACATTTTTCCGTAATTACCGATGCCCGCTTGCCACCGCTGAAATTGCTGGTCTGTTTAATATCAGGCTGCAAAATCAGATGTAAATCTGCGGCGTCCACGTCGCAATCAGCCAGCACAGCATTTTTCGCAAGTGCTGCGAATGAAGCGACAATACTTGTTTTGCCGGTTCCGCCTTTACCGCTTATGACAACAATCTCTTTCATTTATGAAACCTTTATTGCTTTTGCCAGAGCGGCAAATTGATTCTTATATTCCGGTAACGCTTCAATTATCATCATGCCGGTTGAGTATGCCTCGGCGATGCGTCGGTCGTCAGGCAGTTTCAAAACAATCTCTATTTCCTCAGCTTTGCAATATTTTCCCACATCATCGTTTCCGAGGCCATAGCGGTTAATGGCAACAGCAAAGGGCAAACTCATTGTCCTGACTAAATCAACCGCCAGTTTCAGGTCGTTTAAGCCGAACGGCGTCGGCTCGGTAACAAGCAGGACGAAATTTGCTTCCTTGATTGCCTCGACCACCGGACAGGATGTACCTGGCGGGACATCAATTATTGCCAGACTGTCTTTTTTTATGTGCTTTTTGACTTCTTTTATCAATGACGGCGTCCTGACATTGCCGATACATAACTTGCCGCTGATAAAATCGACATTTCCTGCTTTGCCGAACTCGATATCTCCAATACGAAGCAGCTTTGGTTTAATTGCATCGGCTGGGCAAACTCGCATACATCCGCCGCAGGAGTGACACAGTTGTTCGAAGGTCAGCACATTTTCTTTTATGCAAACAATGGCGCTATACTGGCAGATTTCGCCGCATTTGCCGCAAGCGATACATTTTTTCAAATCGACTTCGGGTATGTCTATGGTAACCTGTTGGCTGCGGTCGATTTTAGGCTTTAAGAAAATATGTCCGTTCGGCTCTTCAACGTCACCGTCAAGATATTGAACCGGCCGGTCTGAAGTAGCTATGTATTGAGCAAGATTGGCGGCGATCGTTGTCTTTCCCGTGCCGCCCTTTCCGCTGGCAACAGCAATAACGAAACCGTCCGGCATATTATTTGTCCATTCCAGAATGCGATTCCACGTTCGGGCCTGAGGCCGCGGCCAACTTACCTTTCTTGAAAAGCTCTACGGCCCCCGCAACTGTTCCTGCTGCACCGGTATACAATTTGACGCCTGCGGCAGTTAAAGTACGTTCGGCATTTGGGCCGCAGCTACCTGTCAAGACTGCTTCTGCGCCGGCGTCGATTACGACTTTGGCGGAACTAATTCCGGCCCCGCCGGCAGCAGCAATATTTTCATTATCGATGACGCTGAAGTCCATTGTTTCGGCATCAATAACGATGAAACAAGCCGCTCTTCCGAAACGCTGGTCAACTTGCGAATCCAATGTTTTTCCGGTTGACGTAACTGCAATTTTCATAATTTATCCTTTCTAAGATGGAGGACAGGCTCTCTGTCTGCGGGACGAAGATTAACTGTCAGCCTTTTTTAACTTGTCTATCATTTCCTGGACTTCTTCGGCGCCATCCTCATATAATTTTTTCTCATCCGGAGCAAGCTCATACAGAAGGCGCAGAAACTCGCCGGCATGAACACGTTCCTCGTCGGCTATATCTAAAAGCACATCCCCAGCCAGTTTATTGTTTGTGGATTCCGCCAACTGCGTATATAACTGAACCGCTTCATATTCAGCGGAAACCATAAAACGAATTGCTCTAACCAATTCAGAGCCTGTGAGTTTGCGGTCTTTCGCAAGCCCGCTGAATGGATTTCCAAATTCCGGCATAACATACCTTCCTTTCACAATATTTTTTCAAAAACCTTATCCACGAAATTATCTGCAGATCAGTCAAACAAAAATACTGCCATCGCAAGCGTAGTTGTCCACGCGTCTTTTTTGCCATAAGCGGTCTGGGTTATATTTGTGGTTTTTATAATCAGTCCGCTTGACTTATACACCTGCTCCTTTTCTGACCATGCCTTGTTAGGGTCAACCTCAAGACCGAGTGTTGTGCCGAGCATACCGGCGGCTAAATCTTCAGCCATATCAGCCGCTTTGTCGTGATTCATTCCATGTCCGTGAACTTCACTTAGATAACCCCAGTTATTATCATCTTTAGGCAGAGCAACTCCAATTGATGTAGCTATAAGCCTTCCCTGTTCATTTGTATCGGCTCTTGCCATTACACAATAGCGGATACTTCCAATTACAAGCTTCGTTAGACCTTTTTCTCTGCTTATAACCCTGCATTTAGGAGGAAGAATCGATGAGACCTGGACCAGATTCTGATGTGCTACTCCAGCTTGGCGCAAGGCTTCCTCAAAAGATTTCAGCTGGTACCTGTGGCGACCAACTCCTTTGGTTAAAAATACCTTACTGGGTACAAGGTCGAACCTTTCATACACTATTGTGACTCCTTCACATATCAACTCTAAAATCTTTTGTCGAAAAACAGATTCCGTCCTGCGTCGGCGAGGATGAGAAATTATCCCCTGCTTTATCGGCTGATAGACACAGTCTTTCGACGGCTTAGTCCACTTTTTCTTTTTCCAGTTCTTCGATGCGTTTATTAACAGCATCGAGAGAATCCCGAAGGTATTGGGCCTGTTGTTTCAGGCCGGCGAGTTCCTGTTCCTGTGTTGGCGCTTGAGCAAACGGTTCAGGGTAAGGCGCATAAGGGTATTCAGCAGTAGGATAACCATAACCGGCTCTTGCCCAGCCGAAACCGCGTCCAAAACCTCGGCCTCGACCACCGCCTCGCCCCCTGCCCCAGTAACCTCGTCCGCCGAGGGGATTCATAAAGCCGGGCACCTGGTAGCCGGCACAGAAACCGGCGGCCCTTCCTGTCATCGGTCCTAACCCAGCAGGACCTGTTCGGTCTCCACGTGGCATAATAATTCTCCTTTCACAAAATAGGTTAATAAATTATTGTCTTGTCATTACTGTTCCGCACTTGGGACAACTTCTTTGATTACAAGGCTGTCCCACAATATGAGGAACCACCTCACTGCAATTCGGGCACACACAATTACCGCCTGGACCTGCGGCAAACGGTCCTCCCATTCGGCCTCTACCCTGTCCCAGACCTCGTCCCATACCTCGACCACCACCACGTCCCTGACCGCCCGGCCCTGTTCCATTTCCTCTTGGCATAATATCAACTCCTTTTTTCTTAAATTTTTTTGTTATAGGCCGTAACTTTACTTTTTATTAAAACCATCTCGCCGACTTCACAACCCAAGTCTCTGGCAATAACAGTGCATTTAGCTTTCAGTATGAAGAATATATTCTTATCCATATCGCTCAGAGTTTCGTAGTTACCTTGTCCTTTGGCTATTACTAAATCTGCTTTATCGAATTGGTGTCGAAAATCCTGCGAGCAGCTTTCCAGAATAGTACCCGGTGCATCTGAGCCGTTATTAATGACTTCTACAAGTTGAGGTAAGCCGGCAACAATAGCATCTTCCATCGTCGCGTCATTTATGACAGGGGAACCTTTGACAACCACAGTAAGTTTTTCGATGGGAATCTGCTCAATCAACAAACGGTCAAAAACAATCTCACCGGCATTATCAGCAAGGTAAAGAATATCTTTTGCCTGGTTTGTTGCGTTCCTGAATTCTTTAAGTGCCTGCGCATCCAGCGGGTCTGTTAAAGACTGAGCAATGGTTTTTTCAATATGGGATTCTGTCAATCCGGTTTTGACACCTAAGTCGATGATATTGCCGGCTATCGCTAAGCGGATAGCTGTTTCAAGCCGATCGTCAGAGTCTAAGACCTGCTTTCGCAACTCTGGATACAGTCTCAAAGCCAGATTGTTAAATCGTTTCTTTATCCCGCAGTACGGGTCATTTTTACCAACCAGTTTCCGGATTAACCGATGTATTTGTTGGCCAATGGAAGGAGGGCTCTGGCTCATATCCAAATCCGCCGCTAAACGAAGAACCTCTCGCACAACCTTTTCATGAATTTGTTTGTCATCTGTTGCCAGCCTTGCCGCATCAAGTGCCTGGTGAACAAAACACGGAATACAGTCAAAATAAGTTCTCATAAGCAATCAGCTATCCTTGTCCTCTTAGATTTAGAGGCTTATTTATATTATACGGCAATTATGGGCATATGCCCATAATAAATCCAGTAAAAATTTGAAAAAACACAAAAATTTTTTAGTTTGTGGGATTTCGAGAGAATTAAGGGGGTTACAAAAAGAAAAAATGTGTGCAATCCAGCTAAAATCGGTTCGCCAACAGTTGGGAGAAATAAGCGGGGGTTTTAGTTTGAAAAGTCAACCGCCGGCCGGTCACAGGATGTTTTAACGAGAGCGATTTGGAATGAAGGGCGAGGCGTCTGAACTTATCGCCGGCCTTTCCATACTTTCTGTCGCCAACAACGGGATGTCCATAATCTGCCAGATGGACACGGATTTGGTTTTTCCTGCCGGTCAAAAGGTCAATTTCCAAGAGACTGAATTTGGGGGTTTCTTTCAGCACCTTGTAGGCGGTTTGCGAGAGTTTTCCTTTTGCGGGGTCCGGGGTGGAATAGACGACGAAGGCCTTGTTCTCTGCGAGGTATGAAGAGATGACTGCCTGTTTTTGCGTCAGGCGGCCGTGAATGACCGCAAGGTATTTCTTTTGCGTCTCTTTCCACTGAGCCTGGAGGCGGAGTTTAATTTCCTCACTTTTCGCAAAGACCATGACGCCCGAGGTCCACTGGTCAAGGCGGTGGACGGTGAAAAGCCGGTTGCGAGATTTCGGGAATCCTTTGCGGACATAATCGGTCAGGATGCAGTAAGCGGTCCGTGTTTTTTCGGCAGCGGTCGCGACCGAGAGCAATCCCGCAGGCTTATCGGCTACGAGGATGTCTTTATCTTCGTAGAGAATTTTCAGGCCTTTCGGCAAATTTTTATTAGTCGAACGTCTCTTTTTAGCCATAAGGGATTTATATTTAATCATAGATTCCGCGGAAAACAGAGGAAAATATCACCTGTCCAATGTGTCCCAAAAAGAATTGTCTTTTTGCAATGAAAATAAGATTTTAGCCGGGAAGGTCTTATAATAATCTGCGGTTTATACGGGGGAAACCAACATTTTCTATTTTTCTGTTGACCTTCTGATCTCATTTATGTATTATAAGGGAGTAAGGTATAGGCGCATCCCATACAAGGGGGCGAAAAGTTTCAGTTTCAGGAAGGGGAAGGAGTATATAGTGAGAAGGGCGAGTCTTTTAGCAATAATTTGTGTGCTTGGTTTGTTCGCAGGTCCGGTACTTGCAACTCCCTGTCCCACCATTTCCATAGAATACGGCGATGGTTCGTGGCAAAAGATTTATCAGGCCGGCGATCTTCAGGCAATGGGCGGAGACGCTTTTTATCTGGCGGATTCGGCCTCCAACGGGACCTTCGATGCCGAGTGGGAATTTACGTTCGAGTCAGATCCATACGTTATATCGTGGGTATCAATTAAAAACACAACGAGCGCAAGTCAAACATACACGGTGACATTTACAGAGCCGGTAACACCTGCCATAAGCCCATCATCAATTTACGGCGGCTCGGTGAGCGGCTCGCTTACAACCGACCCTCTGGGCGGATACCTTTCCACAATAGCTCCTCAGCCGTTATTTGTGGGGATAATAGACGGCATCGATATTTTGCCGTTTTACCCGCACCCATCTTCGTGGAGCAAGGCCGGCAGCGGCACGACAGTTATCGGCCTGCAAGAGGCGTGGGACCTCGCCGGCGGGGCAGTAAACAACAGCATCAGCATCCGACATACGTTCGAGCTCGGAGCGCACGATGCAGTGGCCCTGACGGGATATTTCCAAGTGGAACTTCCGGAGCCAGCGACGATTGGACTGCTCGGCCTCGGCGGGCTGGTTTTCCTGAAGAGACGCAGGGCATAAAACAAGAATCAGAAGTTTTGCGGCATATTAAAAGGCTGTGTTTTTCACAGCCTTTTTTATTTGCGCCCAATATGGACAAGGGCCGGGAAATTAATAAATTGTGGCCTGGGGGAGTTGCAGGATTTAAATTTGGGGGTAGAATAGGGAGTTGGTTAATTGGTTAAATGGTTAATTAGTAAAATGGGAACTGAATCTTTTTAGAGTTTTGCGGGAAACAGATGGAAGATATGCTACTGTCGAATTCTGGTTTTTATACGTGGTTCGTGCTGCCAGCTTTGATTTTTGCCGCCAGGGTGGCGGACGTAAGCATCGGGACGGTGCGCGTGATATTTATCTCCCGCGGTTTAAAATACATAGCCCCCATAGTCGGTTTTTTTGAGGTGCTAATATGGCTTCTGGCTATGAGCCAGATTATGAAGCACCTGTCGAATCCGGCCTGCTATATTGCGTTTGGAGGCGGATTTGCGATGGGTAATTTCGTTGGGATATGGATTGCTGAGAAGCTATCCTTAGGGCTGGTTCTGGTGCGGGTTGTTACTCAAAAAGACGCATCGGTGCTGGTGGAACACCTGAAGTCCGCTGATTACGGAGTTACCAGCGTTGATGGGCATGGCTCGACAGGAGAGGTAAAAGTAGTCTTTACAATCGTACCAAGGCAAGAGGTCGGGAGTATAATCAAACTGATAAAAAAGTTCAATCCGAAGGCGTTTTATTCGATAGAGGAAGTGAGCATGGTCAAAAGGGGCGTGTTTCCAGCTAAAAGAAGCCGGAGTTTCTTCAGCTTGGTGAATCTTTTTCGGCCATTTCGAAAAGGCAAATAAACTTAGGGAGAGGTCTATGAGCAAAAACTCAACTCACGAGCTTTTTCAGCGTCATCCGGACAATCCGATTTTGTCGGTTGAAGACTGGCCATACAAAGCTAATTCTGTTTTTAACGCAGCGGCAGCGGAAATAGACGGCAAAACCGTTTTGCTTGCCCGGGTCGAAGACTTCAGGGGCATTTCACATCTGACTACGGCGATAAGCGACGACGGTATCGGCAACTGGCGAGTACACAATGAACCTGCTCTAAAACCCGAACCTAAAGAGCATCCGGAAGAACTCTGGGGCATAGAAGACCCACGGATAACATGGATCGAGGAAATGAACAAGTGGGCCATATGTTACACGGCCTATTCAAAAGGCGGGCCGCTTGTGTCCCTGGCTATGACGGCTGATTTCAAATCATTCGAGCGCATAGGGCCGGTCATGCCGCCGGAGGACAAAGACGCTGCGCTTTTCCCGGTTAAGTTCAACGGCCTCTGGGCGATGCTGCATCGCCCAGTTGCGAAATCGCCACTTCTCGGCGCCCATATATGGATATCTTTTTCGCCTAATCTTAAACACTGGGGTGAGCATAAGGAGATAATCCATGCCAGAGAAGGCGGATGGTGGGACGCAGGCAAGATAGGGCTGTGCGCACCACCTATGCAGACTAAAGAGGGATGGCTGCTTCTTTATCATGGGGTTCGGACGACCGCTTCCGGCTCAATCTACCGGTTGGGACTTGCATTGTTAGACCTCCAAAACCCAACCCAAGTCATCCGTCGGACGGATGAATGGATTTTCGGGCCGAAGGCACATTACGAGCGCGAGGGCGACGTTGATGACGTTGTGTTTCCGTGCGGATGGATAAAAAGGGGAAATAAGATTTTTATGTATTACGGTGCGGCGGATTCGCGTATATGCCTTGCGACGGCCGAGTTCGACGAAGTGGTCGAGGTTATTCTTAAATGTCCCAGCGGGGATTATACAGATTAGGCAGGGAAGAAAACAAAACTTATGTATCAGAGTCATATAAAGGACGACAGCAGGTGTGCGGTCATTGTCGCTCATCCTGACGATGAGACGCTGTGGGCGGGAGGATTGATGCTGATGCATCCAGATGTCAAGTGGACCGTGGTAACAATCTGCAGGAAAAGCGATGCGGACCGGGCGCCAAAATTTTTCAAGGCCCTTGAAGAATTCGGCGCAAGCGGTTATATGGGAGACCTCGACGACGGCCCTGAGCAGAAGACGCTGGATAACCACGAGGTCCAGCGAACCATAATGGAGCTGCTGCCTTTTGACAGATTCGAGGTGGTTATTACGCACGGTACGGTCGGTGAATACACGCGGCACTCAAGGCACGAAGAGACAGCAAGGGCGGTAATGAGACTGCGGGAAGCCGAGGAACTGGGTACAAAAGAAGTATGGTCTTTCGCATACGAGGACGGGGGCGGCAAGTATCTGCCGCGAGCCGACAGAGGAGCTGATTTGCAGATAAACCTGCCGGAGCATATATGGGAGAGGAAGTATGATATTATCACCCAAATATATGGTTTCAGCAAAGACAGTTTTGAGGCGAAGACAACGCCCCGGCGGGAGGCGTTTTGGCGTTTCGGGGCAACAGGTCGAAAATAGAGAAAGGAACTGAAAAATGAAAGTTCTGCTTTTGTATGATTACCCCCCTTCTCCAGCAGGTCTTGCCACTCAAGGGCAACTGTTACACAAGGGGCTCGAAGAGCTTGGGGTCGAGGTTTTTTCTGTTAATTTCGAATCGGCGCAGGAGAAGGAGTGGTATTACCGCTGGTTCGCACCTGATATTGTCGTAGGCGTCGGCTACTGGGGACATACGTCTCATTTAGTTCTCCACCCGCAAAGATACGGGGTAACGGCGATACCGTGGCTTGTGGCGGACGGTTATATGGCGAACTACGGGGAGATACTGGACAGACTGCCCTTGATACTGGTGACTTCGAACTGGGTAAAGAAGATATATATGCGTGACGGTCTGCACGGGAAGAATATAGAAGTTTTGCACGTCGGGTGTGATACAGACTCATTCAGGCCTCGTGACAGGAAAGACCCTAAAGTTTCGACGGTTCGTGAGGCATTGGGAGTATCTGAGGAGCAGATAATGATTTTGACTGTCGGCGGTGACGCGGCATCGAAAGGCGCGCAGGAGGTTATGCAGGCGCTGGCGATAAACGACCCGGAGGCGCCGGACTGGAAGTATGTTTGCAAGGTCTGGCCCCAGCCAAGAACGGAACAACAGAACATGGCAGATATGCAACTGGCCACACACTTGGGAATAGAAAAAAATGTAGTTTATACGAGCAGCAGGGTTTCGCGAAATTTCATGCCTTACTTATTGGCAGCGTGTGATATTTATGCGGCGCCATCCCGATTAGAGGGCTTCGGAATGATTCAGGTTGAGGCAAACGCGTGTGAAAAGCCGGTAATAGGAATAAAGGCGATGGGGATGCTTGATACGCTGGTGCACGGCAAGACGGCTTTTTTAGCGGATGTTGCCCAGGAAATTCGCCTTCGAGAGATGATTCTCGGAGACGAGTCCGGCTATGAAACAGGTCACAGGCACAGCTTTAAGAAGCCGAGGACAGTGGATTACCGGGCGAGCGTTCATGATATCGCCAATTATCTTATGCAGCTAATGAAAGACTCGGGCTTGAGAGAAAAAATGGGCAAAGAAGGAAGAAAACGAGTTGTCGAGAATTTCGACTATCGTGTTATAGCGAAGAAATTCGTCAAAATCGTTTCGAAGCGTTTGGGCATATCATAAATGGACAGACGTGAAAGAGAGCTAATAAACAGGGCCAGGGAAGCTGCGTTAGGAGTTCTGCTTCACAATAATCACGGTCCTTGCCGGGGTTTACCCCGAACCGCCGGCTGGGGGTATCCTGAGCCGTATACGAGGGACTTAATGATATGCTCGCTCGGGGTATTGACCACGGGGAACGAGAAACTACTTGAATCGCTGCGAAGAGTTCTTGAGACGCTGGCGAAGAACCAAACCGAACTGGGACATATTCCATCTTTAGTAAACGATCCTGATGACAGGGGCGCCAGTGATACGACGCCTTTGTTTCTTATGGCTGTAGGGCTTTACCGAAGGGTAATGGGAGAAAGGAAATTTCTCGAGGAAGCGGTCCAGAAATCCTTGACGTGGCTGAGATATCAAAGTCCGCCGAACCGATGCCTCGTAGCGCAGCAGCCGACAAGCGACTGGCGCGACGAGCAGTGGGTACTCGGATATGGTTTGTATGTTAATACTATTGTCTATACCTGCCTGTGCCTTTTCGGGCAGCACAAGCGTGCGACAGAGGCGAAGGAGGCAATGGAAAGGTTTACTGTTAAAGGCGAAAGGCAGAATCGGCACGTCCACGAAGGTTTGGTGCTGAGGCGGAAACCTTATTATGCTATGTGGTCATACAAGGTTTACCTGAGCGAGCGATTCGACCTCCTGGGCAACAGCATAGCAATTCTTAGCGGGATAGCATCGCCATCGAGGGCGAGGAAACTTGTTTCGTGGATAGAAAAGGAATGTGAAGCATTCAGGACAACCGGGGATCTTGTTGTAGATTTACCGCCGAACTTTTTCCCTTATATCTGGCCAAGTGACCCGGACTGGATGCCGCGTTATGAGAAATACAATCAGCCCGGGGAGTATCACAACGGGGGGATTTGGCCTTTTGTTTGCGGCTTTTATATAGCGGCGTTAGTAGCAGCCGGGAAATACAGGCTTGCTGAAAGAAAACTCATTGCTTTGACTGAACTTGTTCGAGCGGCGCGCGAAGCGGAGGTGGAATTCGGGTTTAATGAGTGGCACCGCGCTCAGGACGGCAAGCCGAGGGGGGAAGACTGGCAAAGCTGGTCTGCCGCGATGTATCTTTATGCCGCCGAATGCGTAGAACAAAAAAAGACGCCTTTTTTCGAAGAAATCAGGTAGAGCATAAAAGGGGGCTGGTAAATCCGCCATAGGCGGACAAGTTTTGCAGAAAACAAGGGGGTGTAGCCGATATAAAACTTGTAAGCAGGGGCGAGTGTCTAGATTGATAATAGTTTTTTTATCGGACATATGCGATTGAAAGAGAAGAAAAATTCATATGGCTCGACAAGGCTCACTACAGGCGAGGCTGCCTTAGAATGTCTTGGTATCGCCGTGGCGCTGGTGCTACTTTGTAGTTGTATTAGTTTCAATATTGGTGATTGGCCGAGCAGGTACGTATGGCCCACTAACACCCCTCCGGCCAACTGGTGCGGGATGATAGGAGCTTTTTGCGCGTATTATTTGTTGTATTACGTCGGGCCCGGGGTGTTCGTAATATTAATATCGGCGATATGCCTTTTGGGAGCGAGGCTGGCACGCCGAACCGTCGACCAAGGCATTTTGCGAACGATAGGCCTGCTGCTGGTGACCGCGGCGGCATCGAGCAGTTTTTATCTTCTTCTACCTCACGGAGTTTTTAGTTTTCCGATGGGTTCCGGCGGAGTTCTCGGGGTTGGAGCGGCGGAATTTTTGCGGAGCCATTTCGCCCTGCTCGGAACATTCATACTGATCACGGCAACGTGGGTTGTCGGGGTAGTTCTGTTAGCAGACACTTTTTTAACGGCGATATTCGGCGGGGTCGGTTTCGTATTCGGAAGGATGATCGGCGTAGCGTCTCCAATGTTGTCGATGGCTAGACACCAATCGCAGGCATTAGGCGAGATATGGCAGAAATTAAGCGAGCGGCAAAGACAGCTTTCAGAAGAAGCCGAGGAGGAAACGTCATTTGAGAGTTATATCGAAGAGGAAGAGGCGGAGGAAACAACGGCTGCTGTCGAGACAAGGGAGCCGAAACAATTAAGGCTGTCTCTTCCGGTGACGCACAAGCCGGCCAAGGCATACGTGCCAACGAGCTATGATGATTATAGACTGCCGCCAATGGAGCTACTGTGTGAGCCAGAGCGGACGTTCGCATCGATTCAGGAGAAGGTAATAAAGGCCAAGGCGAGTGCGCTGGAGAAACTGCTGACGGAATTCAATGTTAACGCACACGTGGTAGCGGCCGATACCGGGCCTGTTATAACGATGTTCGAGCTGGAGCTCGCGGCGGGCGTGAAGGTCAGCCAAATCAGTAATCTTTCCAATGATATGGCGAGGGCACTGGGAGTCGGCGCGGTCCGCGTAGTGGCGCCGCTTCCGGGCAAGCATACGATAGGAATTGAGGTTCCGAACAACGAGAAAGAAAAAGTCCGCATTAAAGACCTGATGCAATCGGCTGGGGACAGGCCGAGAGATATGGAGATACCGCTATTCCTGGGCAAGGATTCATCCGGAGAAGCGCTTGTTTCAGACCTGACGAGTATGCCACATCTGCTTATCGCGGGGACAACAGGCTCGGGCAAAAGCGTATGCATCAACAGCATTATCGCAGGGATACTGCTGACGAAACGGCCTGACGAAGTGAAGATGATATTGATAGACCCGAAGATGGTCGAGATGACGGCGTTTAATACTATACCGCATTTGATGAGCCCGATAGTGATTGAGACACAGCGCGCGGTGCAGATACTCGAATGGGCGACGGTGAAGATGGACGAGAGGTATGCGCTTTTCGCCGAGGCGAGGGTGAAGAACATCGCAGAGTATAACCGCCTCGGGGCCGAGGAGATTAACAAGCGATTCATGCCTGACAGCACCGAAGAGGAAGAGAAGATTGCAAAGAAGCTGCCTTATATCGTGATAATAATCGACGAGCTCGCGGATTTGATGATGACCGCCGCCAAGGAGATAGAAGCATATATAGTCCGTCTTGCACAGAAGAGCCGGGCGGTCGGCATTCATATCGTATTGGCGACGCAGCGTCCACAGGCGACGGTGGTGACAGGTTTGATAAAATCGAATATGCCAACGAGGATAGGATTCCGAGTCGCGGCGAGATTGGACAGCCGAATAGTGCTGGACCAAAACGGCGCGGAGGCGCTGCTCGGCCAAGGCGATATGCTGTTTTTGAAGCCCGGCTCAAGCGAGCTGGTGCGTGCGCAGGGGACGTTTATGGACGATGCGGAAATTCAGCGTATCGTCAAGTACCTAAAGGAAGTAGCTGAACCGCAGTTCCATCCGGAGCTTACGGAGCTAGGGCGGATAGATACTTCGGAGATGGCCAGAGATGAGCTGTTTGACGAGGCGGTACGGATTATTTTAGAGAGCCATCGCGGGAGTGTGTCACTGCTGCAGCGCAAACTCAGCATCGGCTACGCGCGTGCTTCGCGGATTATAGAGATGATGGCGAGCGCGGGCATCCTGGGCGAATACAAAGGCAGCCAGGCGAGAGAAGTACTGATGACGCTGAAAGATTATGAGAGGCTGCGAGAGAAGATGGAGGCGGAAGCAGAGGAAGCGGAGGACAGCGACGATGAGGATGAGGATTCATCCGGGCCGAATTATGTAAGCGAAGGCCAACGCGGCTACGTGGCGATTGACAATGATGCTGAATAAAACGATAGCAGTTATGTAGTTTCAGTCTTGTCTTTGCATTGCTGCAGAATCTTTTTTACGTGCCAACGGACGAAATGAGGGGCTCCACAGAGGAGGTAAACACCGCATATAAGCATAATTATCCAGGGCAACAAGTCTCGGGAGTTGAAGTGAGCATGGCTATAGATGGTGTGGGCATTCTCTTGAGCCTTGAAAAAGGCGAGTTGGTTTATGACGTAAGTTATATGCCACAGGACATTAGTAATGAAGTAGAGTCCAGCGGCGATACAGACGAGCCTCAGCGCCACTGGCAGCCATTGAATTTGTGAGTCGGGCTCGGGCAATTGTTCTGAGCCGACGATTATTCTTGCCAAGTTTTCATTCTTATAAAAGAAAAGGTACAACAACAGTGCAATAAGTCCTGCAGTCAGCAACAAAGAAAAGAGCGAAGACCCTGCGGTTTTCCAAGAGGGGTTTGAATAAAACCAAAAAATTGCAAGCGGCGATTGAGACAGCAAGCGAATGGAGAAAAAGATTCCTATTGCTGCGAGAGCGATTTTGGCAAGAGTGTGCATTTTATTCATTTTTAATTCCTTCTGTGTTTAATTTTTTGTCGAGGGAAGATTTTGATTTCCGGAGATTTAACTGGTAGCGGATAAACTGCGGCCAGCCGTAAAGCAAGTAAACTGCCAAGATTGCTTTGAGGAAATTGTATATCATAGAGGACCATTGGTAAGAGGTGAAAACAAGTGATTTAGGAAAGGCCCTAAAAGTGAATATCTCGTTTACCAGAGAACATATATACAGAGGCGAGACAAGTATATTAAGTATCGTTGGAATTGAAGTTGGGAGCAGTAGCAGGCCGTAGAAAATCGCAACCATCCGGAGCGAGCAAGCCAGCCA
Organism: Phycisphaerae bacterium; assembly: GCA_028714855.1. NCBI lineage: Bacteria > Pseudomonadati > Planctomycetota > Phycisphaerae > Phycisphaerae bacterium. Next base: position 121,184 of record JAQTLP010000002.1, read on the forward strand.
AATAGCTTCGCTTTCGGGGTCCAATTTTTCACCTGTCCCCGCTATTTTACAGGCCAGCCAATCATTTTTAAAGATAAGCAAATATACAATCGCTGTTAGTAAAATTATGACAACAGGCAAGGATAAGATGAACCTGAGGATGGATATATCCTGAGTCAGCGTCTCGGGTATTAGTATGCTGAACGGGGAACAGAAGTTTACTAATGCGCTTATTCCGAGGAAAGTGAGGAAGGCCTTGGCTATTATCTGCATTTTGGTCACGAAACTCCCTTTCACGCAACAAACCGACAGTTCTTATTATATTTATGAAGTTTGTGATGTCCAGCGGAATCAAAAAAGGCGGTTTTTAGTACTGAAAAGGGCGTTTTTAAGAAAAAAGGGAAAAAGATTGATTAGTAATTGCGAATAAGGTATATTTCCCCTTTTGAAAATGCCCTGTCGCATGGGGTAGCTAAGGCCGTGAAAACGGCCAATGGGGTCAGCAGTTTTCACGGCATGGCTGACTCAAGCCTCCGACAGGGCCAAATCGGCCGGGACAAGACGGTCTCCGTGACAAGACAAAGAGCACGAGTGGCAAGAGCAAAAGATATTTGCGATTTACGTACCTTTGGGTTTTTACGTGATTTACCCGGTGGTGTAATTGGCAACACATGGGCTTTTGGTGCCTACATTCTAGGTTCGAGTCCTAGCCGGGTAGTTTAAGAAAGTTAAAAGTTAAAGTTCAAAATTAAAAGTTAAGGAAGTATGGCAAAAAGAGCAGCGATAATTCTGGCAGCAGGGGTCAGCAGCAGGATGAAGACAAATACGCCGAAGGTTCTGCACGAGGTGTGTGGTCGGCCTATGCTGGCATACGTATTGAACGCCTGCAGGGGGGCGGGCGTCGAGAAGATATACGTCGTAGTGGGTTTCGGCGCCGAACTGGTAAAAAAGAGGTTCGAGGCTGATGAAGACGTAGTATGGGTCCGGCAGGAGCAGCAGAAAGGGACAGCACACGCGGTTTTGTGCTGCAAGGAACATCTTAACGGGTTTGACGGCGAGACGCTGGTGCTTTGCGGGGACGGGCCTTTGACTCGAGCCGAGACGCTAAGTAAAATCATAAAAAAGCACGAGGCTGAGAAAGCGGCGGCGACGCTGGCAACGGCAATCTTAGACGACCCGACTGGCTATGGGCGGGTATGCAGGGGCGCGGACGGCAATATCGCAGCGATAGTAGAGCATAACGACTGCACGAGCGAGCAGCTGAAGATTAAAGAGGTCAATCCAAGCTATTACGTGTTTGACAACCAGCTGCTCTTCGAAGCCGCGGTAAAGGTTCAGCCGAACAACGCCAAGAAAGAATACTATCTAACGGACGCGATTTCGATTCTCCTCGCGGGCGGACACAAGGTCGCTGCGATTGCAGCGTTGAGTCCTGAGGAGGCAATGAGCGTCAACACAATGGAACAGCTTCAGGCAGTAAGCAGGATTATGGAAAGCAGGCTCTCAAAAAAGGTAAACAAGGACGTTAAAGTAAAGGCGGGAAAACAATGCCACTAAATAATACTTTGAAGGTATTTTCCGGCAGCAGCAACCCGGCGTTAACAACGGCGGTTTGCAAGTATCTCGGGATTTCTCTCGGCCAGGCAAAGATAGACAGGTTTCCCGATGGCGAAAAAGTCATCCGGGTAGAGGATGATGTTCGCGGCAAGGATTGTTTTGTCGTGCAATCGACGTGCAAGCCGGTTGACGAACATTTAGTCGAGCTTTTAATCTATTTAGACTGCCTGCGAAGGGCCAGCGCCAGCCGAATTACCGCGGTCATACCTTACTTCGGTTACGCGCGGCAGGACAGAAAAGACGAAGGCCGAGTGCCAATTACCGCAAAACTGGCGGCCAATCTTATAACTTGCGCCGGGGCCAACAGGGTGCTGGCGATAGATTTACACGCACAGCAGCTTCAGGGTTTTTTTGATATACCTGTGGACCACCTGACGGGGGAACTGGTGCTGAGCAAGTATTTCAAGAAGAAGAAAATCAGCAATCTAACGGTAGTTTCGCCGGACGTCGGCAATATAAAGACAGCATCGCGATATACTTCTCACCTGGGCGGAGAGCTTGCAATCGTACACAAAAGACGAGTGAGCGGCAGCGAGGTGGAGGCGAGGGAAATCATCGGTGACGTGAAAGGCAGAAACATCTTAATGTGTGACGACATCATCGCAACCGCCGGGACGGTGTGCAGTGCGGCCAAGTTAATCAGGCAGCGCGGAGCCGAAAAGATATACGTCGGCGCCACGCACGGCGTGTTTGCAGGAGAAGCGCTGAAGCTTCTAAGCAAGGCACCGATTGACGAGGTGGTAGTCACCGATACCATACCACAGAACAAGGAAACCAAGAAGCTGCGTAATATCAGGGTTTTAACCGTTTCGGCAATGTTAGGTGAGGCAATAAAGAGAATTCACAAGAACGAATCAGTCAGCAACCTATTTGAAGTATTTTGAACTGAGATTTAAATTTAGACAGAGGCAATTATGGAAAAAAGTTTGTTGTTAAAGGCAGAAATTCGAGAACAGACCGGCTCAGGTCAGGCGGCGAAAGTACGTAAGGGCGGGCGGATACCTGCAATTGTGTACGGGCATAAGGAAGAGCCGATAGCTATTTCGCTTGATGCGCATAGTCTGGTAGAAGGGCTGCATCACGGACACCGGCTGATGGACGTGCAAATCGGCGAAAAGCAGGAGAAGATGCTTGTAAAGGAGCTGCAATACGACCATCTCGGAAGGAATATTATTCATGTGGACCTGATGAGGGTCGATGTAACCGAGACAATCAAGGTGGCAGTTCCTGTTGAGCTTAAGGGCATAGCTAAAGGCGCGCATGAGGGAGGCGTTGTTCAGCTACATACAAACCGTCTGGAAGTCGAGTGTAAAGTAACAGATATTCCTGAGGTTATTGTTATTAACGTGAAAGATGTAGGTGTTGGTGACACGCTGCATGCCAGCGACATAGAGCTTCCGAGCGGTGTCAAGCTGGAAAGCGTGCCGACAACGCTGCTGGTTACCTGCAGCGTGATTGCCGCTGCCAAGAGCACTGAAGAACTCGAGGCGGAAATGCCGGCTGCTCCAGAAGTCATCGGTGAGGTCAAAGAAGAAGAGGCAGAGGGAGAGGAAGCAGAAGAGAAGCCGGAAAAGAAATCAGAAAAGAAGGAAGAGACCAAATAGCGTCATTGGCGCCGAGAATAGATGGAAGTGCCTGAGATTAAAATGGTCGTTGGCCTGGGTAATCCGGGTAAAGAGTATGTTGGTACGCGGCACAATATCGGCTTTAGGGTAATAGATTCTCTGGCAGAGGCGCTAAAGATAGAGGTAAAAAAGAAAAGATTCAGTGCCTGCTTAGGAACAGGAGAATTTGCGGGCAAGAAAATGATGTTAGTAAAGCCGATGCGGTTTATGAATTGCAGCGGCCAGGTTGTCGCAACAGCGACGGGTTTTTATAAGCTCAAATTGAGCGATTTGCTTGTGATAACCGACGATATGGCGTTACCGGCAGGCAGGATCCGGGTAAGGATGAAAGGCTCGGCCGGCGGCCACAATGGTTTAGCTGACGTAATAGAAAAGCTCGGCACGGAGAATGTAAACCGATTACGAGTAGGTATCGGCCAAAGTGAAGAGGAAGACGCTCATGATTATGTTCTCGGTAAACCAAAAGCGGCAGATAGGCCGCTGCTGGATGAAGCGATTATCAAGGCGCGGGACGCCGTGCTTTGCTGGATTGAATATGGAATAAGAGCGACAATGAATAAGTTTAATCCGCCATAAGCCTGCTATGTCAGGCACTACTGAAGCGGGAAACAGGAGGTATTTGTTTTGGATACTGTTATTGAGAACGAGAAAGAGACCCCAACAGCAAAGGGGAAACCCAAATTGTACGAGGCGATGTTTCTTATCGATTCGGGCGAAGCGGCCACAGATTGGGACGGGATTAATGCGACCATCAAAAACATACTGGAAAAGGCAGGCGCCGAGATTGTTTCGATGCGAAAATGGGACGAACGGAAGCTCGCCTACACAATCAACGGCAAAGGCAAAGGGACGTACATCCTTTGTTACTTCAAAGCCGAGGGCGGCAAGCTGCAGGGCATCGAGAGGGACATTCAGCTCTCGGAACGGATTATGCGCGCTTTGATTCTGTGTGCCGAGGATAGACCAGTCGAAGAAATTGACAAAGTCGCTACTTCCCAAACAGCCGGCGAAACTGAAACCCCAAAACCTACAGATGAAAAACAGGGGAAGGAAGACGAGGAGCAAGAGCAGCCGAAAGCAGAAGATTCGGAACAGGCGAACTGAAATATCAATTATAAATGGGAGCCTAAAATGGCCAATTTCAATAAGGTTTTACTGATGGGTAATCTGACCCGCGACCCGCAGCTGTCTTACACTCCGAGCCAGACGGCGGTGGTTGATTTCGGTCTGGCGGTGAACCGGAAATGGAAAGGTCAGGACGGCGAAAACAAGGAAGAAACATGTTTCGTGGACTGCCGGGCATTCGGCCGAACGGCTGAGAACATAAACAAATACCTGACCAAAGGCAGACCTCTGTTTGTTGAAGGCAGGCTGACCTTCGACAGCTGGACGGCCCAGGACGGCACGAAGCGGAGCAAGCACCGCATTACAGTGGAAAACTTTCAATTTCTGGGCGCCCCCGGCGGGCAGGCAGGCGCAAACAGACCCGGGCAGGAAGTGAGCGAGAAAAGCCCCGAGGCGGGAGAAGGCGGCAATAGTACGGGGATAGATGATATACCGTTTTAATCTTGAGAAAAGAAAGGCAAATAGACAGGTAACAAATGGCAACACCAATAACAAAGAGAACAGACAATAATGAAGGAAAAATGCGTCATGCGGGTGTCCGGGAGCAGACACAATGCCGCTTTTGCAGAAGAGGCGAAAAATACGTTGATTATAAGGACATCGGGACTCTGGAAAGACTCCTGACCCATCGCGGCAAGATATATTCACGCAAGCGCAGCGGCAATTGCGCCGGCTGTCAAAGAAAAGTTAACACGGCAATTAAACGCGCCAGGTATATGGCACTATTGCCGTATAGTATTTAGCGGCGTAAGCTATCCCGGCGACAGCAGCTAATCCGCTGTCTGCCGCAGGTGCTGAGAAAGCCGTTAGAAGTTTTATATAACGATGAATAATGTAATTAAGGAGCGCTACGGTGCAAAAAAAAGAAAATTCCAATAAGGCAAGCACTTCTGACGCAGTGAAGGTTTTGCTTTGTGAGGATGTTAAAGATCTCGGCTGGTTCGGAGATGTTGTTGAAGTCAGTACGGGGTATGCGAGGAACTATCTGCTGCCGCAGAGGCTGGCTACTGTGCCAACCAAGGGGAATTTGCGTTCTCTGGCAAAAGAAACAGCCAAGCGGTCAGAACAAAGGAAGCTCGAAAGAAAGCGTCTTGAAGAAGTATCGGCGGCGGTTGAAGGGGCAGAAGCCGTTGTCGCCGCCAAGGCGAACGAGCAAGGAGTCCTGTTCGGTTCAATCGGAGCCGGGGAGATAGCAGAAAACCTTCGCGCACAGGGCTTTAAGATTACCGACGAGATGGTTCGTTTAACTGAACATATAAAGCAGGTTGGAACACACAAAGTAACGCTTAAATTCGATAAGGATTTAACGGCCACCGTTAACGTTACTATTGTCGCAGAATCGGCCGAGGGTGAAACGGCTCCGCCCGCAGGCGAAGCGAACAAGCCGCAGGATGAAAATAAGCCAGATGGCCAAAGCGAGTAAAGAAAAAGCCGTTACCGGCAAGAAAAGCACGATAGTCAATCTCCGTGCATCAAATACCGGTACGGAGTCAGCCGGCGGACTTAAGCACGGGGTGGACGCCCGCAGTATGCCGGAATCATTGGCGGCAGAGGCGGCGGTATTAGGCTCGATGATAATCGACCCTGTGTGTATCAGCGATGTCGTCGAGCATCTAAAGACAGAGGCCTTTTATCGAATCGAGCATCAAATGATATTTGACGCTTTGATTTCGCTTTACGAGAAAAACAGAGGCGATGCTATCGATGCGGTTCTGCTTCGCGATGAACTCGAGAAGCGCAGGCAGTTAGAAGATGTCGGCGGGGTAGAATATCTTGCGAAGGTTATGGACTCTGCGCCGTCGTCGGCCAATGCGATGTATTACGCCGGTATTGTCAAAGACAAGCAGTTGCTGCGGGAGCTTATTGCGGCAGCCGGTGAGATTTTGAATGATGCGTACAGCGGAAACGGCGAACCCAACGAGAAACTCGACGAGGCGGAGCGAAAGATTTTTTCCGTTACTGATAAAAATATAAGCGGCTCCGCCACCGGATTGAAGGATTTGGTTGCCCGTGCCTACGAGCTTATAGAGAAGCGCAAGGACAACCAAGTCACGGGTTTGGCGACCGGCTACTACGCTCTCGACGAGATGACCTGCGGTTTGCAGGAAGGAGAGATGATCATCATTGCCGGCAGACCGAGTATGGGAAAAACGAGCCTGGCACTAAATATTGCCGAGCATATCGGCGTGATAGAGAAGATGCCTGTTGCGATATTTTCATTAGAGACAGGCAAACAACAATTAGCCGAGAGATTTTTGTGCAGCAAGAGCGGAATTGATGCACAAAGAGTCAGGAAAGGTATGCTCGATACCGAACATTACGAGGGACTGGTCAAAGCGTGCGGCGAGTTAAGCGAGGCACCGATTTATATTGACGATACCTCATCGCTGACGCCGCTGGAACTTCGGGCAAAAGCGAGGAGATTGAAAAGTCAGCGCGGTATTCGATGCATCATGGTGGACTATCTGCAACTGATGCATTTGGGAACAAACAGGGTCGAATCGCGTCAGCAGGAAATCACGACGATTTCAAGATATATGAAGGCCCTGGCGAGAGAGTTGAGTGTTCCCGTTGTGATGCTGAGCCAGCTGAATCGTTCACCTGAGGGGCGGGAAGGCCATCGACCGAGGATGAGCGATTTACGTGAGAGCGGCAGTATCGAGCAGGATGCCGACGTTGTGATGCTGCTGCACCGTGAGGATTATTATCATCGCGGTGAAAAGGACTACGAGGACGATAACAAGGCAGAGCTGATAATAGCCAAGCAGCGTAACGGCCCGACAGGAAACGTCGAGCTGGTATTCAGGGAAAGATTTACCAAGTTTGAAAATGCCTCTTATGCGTCTGTTGAAGGTGAAACCAGGGAAGGCGCGCCGTTTTAAGAATTGATTTCCGCCTGGGGCGGATAAGATTGAAAGGAAGCATGGAAGCAATGAAAAAGTCTTATTACCCACTACTTACCATTTGCTGTTTGCTATTGCTCACCCCATCGTTATTGCTTTCGCAAGAAAACACCGAAGCGCCTTCGGCTGATAATAAGATGCTAATCAGCAGCATCAGCGCAACAGGCAATGTCAGCATTAACAGTGATGAGATTTTGTCGAAGGTCCGCAGCAGAGTGGGCCGGCAGTTTGACGCTGCTATCGCTGCTGAGGACGCCAAGCGTATAGCTGAATTGGCCGGCGTCGAATACAGCTATTATAACACCGCCGTTGTCGAAGGGAAAATCAAGCTGGCTTTCATTGTTATCGAGAGGAATATCGTCAGGTCGATTGTTTTTAATGGCAACCGCAAATATAAGGCCGGGACGCTGCGGGGCAAACTGGGCTTTAAGAAAGCCGATTACCTCGAACCAGTTATGGCCGAAGCTGGAAGAGCAACCATTGCTGAATTTTACCGGAAAAAAGGCTTTGCTTTTGCCCAGGTGAGCTTAGATGCCGAAAAGCTGTCCGTGGGAAATGTGATTTATACGATTGATGAAGGGCCAAGGGTCAAGATGGCAGCGGTGAGGTTCAGCGGCAATAATGCCCTGAAGACCAAGTCACTTAAAAAGGTCATAAAGACGAAGAAAACGAAATGGGTTTTTTTGTCGAGTTATTACACCGAAGAAAAAGTGTCTAAAGACGTTACAAAGCTGCAAAACATCTATTACAACAGGGGTTTTTTAGATGTCAGCATAACAGCAGGACGGGAATTCACCGAAGATAAGAGCAAAGTCCGTATCACTTTCGCAATTAGTGAGGGACATGCCTATGCTGTTGAGAACATTGCTCTCGCAGGAAATAAGAACTTCGATACAGAGCATTTGCTGTCAGGGCTGAAATTAAAACAGGGGCAAATCTATAATAAGCGTAAAGCCGATTCGGACGTTGACCAACTGCTTAAGCTCCACCGTGAAGAGGGCTTTATCGATGCGAAGGTTGAGCAGAGTATCAAGTTTATTTCCGAAGATAAAGTCGATGTTGAATTTGGCATAACAGAGGGAGAACGTTTTCGAATCGGGCGGATTAGTATAACCGGCAACGAACAAATACAAGACAAGGCCGTGCGGCAGGTGCTGAATGAATACGATTTCCTGCCTGGGCGGTGGTATAACGCCGATATAGCTCACGGGGACGGCAGCGGCGAACTGGAAAAAGAAGTGCGAAGAATGGTAGTGGCGGAATCAGCAACTATTACGCCGCGGGGAGAGACGGCCGGCCAGAAGGATGCAGATGTGAGCATTATCGAAGGCCAGACCGGTATGGTGATGCTGGGTGCAGGAGTAACGAGTGACAGCGGTGCCGTAGGCCAGGTGATTATTGAGCAGCGGAATTTCGACATCAGCGACCGCCCGGAGAGCTTTAGTGAGTTTATCACGGGAAAGGCTTTCAGGGGCGCGGGGCAAAGTATGAGAATTGCTCTACAGCCCGGGACAGAAGTCAGTGAATATTCGATTAATTTCACCGAGCCGTACTTTATGAACAAGCCTATCTCTCTTGATGTGGCCGGCTCGAGTTGGGAGAGATCGAGAGAAAGCTATGACGAAAACAGGCTGAAAGGATATGTGGGTTTCGACAAGCGATATAAAAACCACTGGCACAGGAGCCTCGGCATCAGGATGGAAAATGTTAACATTAACGACGTCGATTCTGATGCCCCAAGTGAAATCACTTCTGTTAAAGGAGATAACGTTCTTATGGGAGCCAGACTTGGCGTCGGAAGAAACCTCACCGACGACAGGTTTAATCCAACCAAGGGCTATAATTTTGAATTTGGTTACGAACAAGTTGCCGGCGACCACACTTTTGGAATATTGAGCGGCGTTTACAGACGGTATCAAGTGCTCTCTGAGGATTTGGCTGAGCGGAAGACCGTTCTGGCAACTAAACTGCTTGCGGCGAGCGTGATAGGCGACGCACCGCCTTTTGAGAAATTTTATGGCGGCGGCACGGGCACTTACGGTATCAGGGGTTTTGAATACCGAGGTGTAAGCACCAGAGGAGGCGTCGACAAGGACCCGATAGGCAGTGACTGGATAGTTCTGGCTAATGCTGAGGCAACGGTGCCTTTGGCGAGCGACACATTTTCGATATTGTTTTTCGTTGACAGCGGAATGATCGATACCGGCGGTTACCGTGCAGCGGTGGGGACAGGTATCCAAATATTAATACCTCAGTGGTTTGGACCTGTTCCGATGAGATTAGAGATTGCTGCGCCGTTGATGAAAGATGGTGATGACGAGACGCAGGTTTTCAGTTTTTCTGTAGGCAGACTGTTCTAAACATTCAACAAACAATCAAAGAAGTATAGAAAGGTTCAAGTTATGAAAAATAAGACTATTGTTTTAACAGCACTGATTTGCGTGGTAGTTTTGGCGATAGTCGTCTACAAGCACAGCATCTCCCAAATGGACGCTCAGCAAATACAGGAAATCACCGCCAAACAGGAGAGTGTTCTCCTTGATCTGGAAAAGCTCAACAAGGAAATGGAAAGCTTAAAAGCTGTAAGCACTCTTAAGCCGGGCGATGAGGATTACGCTAAAAATATGCGGGAAATGGCGGAAAAACTAGCTGAGCTTCAGACTAAAGAAGAACCCCCCCCGGCTGAAGTAAAACAATCCGGGGAAGGACTGAAGATTGCGGTTGTCAGCATTCGGAAAATCTTTCAGGATTGCAAGAAAAGCGTTGGCTACAGGGAAGAGGCCGCCGCCGAACAGAATAAAATTATTGCGGAGCTTGAGAAGCTTTCCGGGGAAATCGACGCTGAAAAAGCAGGGCTAAAAACATTAAAAGAAGGCAGCAGCGATTATATGACACGCGCAAAGGGGTTGTTCGAAAAACAGGCCAGCTATCAGGCCCGACAGGAATTCTACAAGCAGCAACTGGAACTGAAAGATAAAATGTGGACGAAGGAACTTTACCAGGACATTTTACGAACAGCCGGTGAGATTGCGAAAGAAAAGAGGCTGGACCTGGTGCTTAGAGAGGATGAAGTCGATTTTTCCGAGACAAATGCCAACGAACTCGGACTGGCCCTGAGGATGCAGAAGCTGCTGTATAGCGGCGGCTGTCTGGATATAACCGATGAAATAACAGCACGGCTGGATGCGGAAAAATAGTTCCGCCTGCGGCGGATAAAAGAGTTCCCCTTCGCTCTGGCTATGGTGGATAAATTTGGGATGAAATTGACGGTTGCACAATTGGCTGAACGGATTGGCGCAGAGTTAGTCGGCGACGGTTCAAGACAGATAATCGCCGTCGGTACGGTAGAATCGGCCGGCGAGAGTGATGTTACTTTTATCACGAACGACAAGCACATACCTCAACTTAAAAAGTCGCATGCAGGAGCGGTCATTGCCGGCAAGAATATTGAGGGGCTGGTTATGTCGCAATTGATAGTTAAAAACGTCGATGCGGCCCTGATAGAGACGTTGAAAATTTTTGCGCCAAAGCTGAAAGTCGCGGCCGAAGGAATTGACCCAACGGCGAAGGTCGGACAAAATGTAAAAATCGGCAAGGGTGTTTCCGTCGGGGCTGGCGCAGTAATTGACGACGGAGCCGCAATCGGCGACAACAGCGTAATCGCCAGCGGGTGCAAGATAGGTGAGAATTCGAAAATCGGCAAAAATTGCCGTCTCGACAGCAACGTCATTATTTATCACAACTGCACAATCGGCAATAATGTGATTATTCAGGCCAACAGCACCATCGGCTCAACTGGTTTTGGGTACTTATTTGTCGACGGCAGTCATAAACTTGTTCCGCACAACGGCGGAGTGGTGATAGAAGACTTTGTCGAGATAGGAGCTGCCTGCTGCGTTGACAGGGCGAAGTTCGGAAACACCATAATCGGAGCCGGGACAAAGATGGACAACCTCGTGCAAATCGCACATAACGTAGTAATCGGCAAATGCTGTCTGGTAGCGGCTCAGGTAGGTATCTCAGGCAGCTGCAGAATCGGCGACGGCGTTGTGTTAGCCGGGCAGGTGGGACTGGTGGATAATATAGAGATAGGAAACGGTACTATGATTGGCGCTCAGGCCGGCGTTATGAGCGGCACCGAAGCCGGCGCAAGATTGCTCGGTTCGCCGGCAATGGACCTTAGAGCTGCATTGAAGGTATTCGGTTTGATGAAGCGTTTGCCTGAAATGGCTGAGTCGCTTAAGCAACTGTGTAAAAAGGTAGAAAGACTTGAAACTTCAGAAGACGATAAAAAGTGAAGCAAGGGTATCCGGCAAAGGAATGTTTGGCGGTAAGGAGGCGAAAGTTGTCTTTCGTCCCGCCCCTGCCGATGCCGGAGTGGTTTTCGTGCGGACCGATGTTGCCGAGCCTGTGCGGATCAGCGCCATTGTTACAAATGTTGCTGAGCGAGGCCGGCGCACGTCATTAAAAAAAGGTCCTGTGAGCATAGAGACAGTTGAGCATTGTCTGGCTGCAGTCAGCGCCCTGGAGATAGATAATCTGGTTGTAGAAGTTGAAGGCCCGGAGCTACCAGCCCCAGACTGCAGCAGCGCCGAGTATTTCAATATACTCAAGAGGGCAGGGTTGGTTGAGCAGCCGGAGAACCGCAAAGAACTCGTCATTAGTGAACCGATCAGTATTACCTCCGGTGATGCCTCGATATACGCCCTGCCATACGCAGATGACGGTTTAAATATTACCTACGACCTCGATTACAGCGGCCATACCGGTATAGGCAGGCAGATTTTCAGCTGCCGGGTGATGCCGGAGAGTTTTGAAAAGCATCTGGCTCCGGCCCGAACTTTTTTGTTAGAAGCAGAGGCGCAGCAATTTCAAGCTCGTGGGGTAGGAGCACATCTTAGCCCCCGTGACATTCTGGTTGTCAGCTCAGACGGCCCGATTAAGAACAGTTTCAGATTTCCGAACGAGTGCGCCAGGCATAAAATCGTCGATTTGATCGGCGACCTTGCGCTGACCGGCCGGGCTGTTAAGGGAAGAGTGGTAGCCTATAAGAGCGGACATTCGTTAAACCAGCAGCTCGCAAGAAAGCTATATGAGGCAGCCGAGCAGCAAGACCGCATGGCAAAGTTCGGAACGGACGCCCTTCTGGACATTCGGCAGATTGCCAAGATTTTGCCGCACAGATACCCATTTTTGCTGGTAGACAAGGTGATCGAAATCGAAGGCGATACGCGAATAAAGGGGATAAAGAACGTAAGCTTCAATGAGCATTTTTTCCAGGGCCACTTTCCGGGCACACCTATTATGCCCGGCGTTCTTATCGTAGAGGCGATGGCGCAAATGTCCGGGCTGCTGTTCGCACAAAAACTGGAACACGCCGGCAAGCTGGCGATGCTTTTCAGTATGGATGATGTAAAATTGCGCAAGGCAGTTGTCCCCGGCGACCAGCTTATTCTTATCGCTGAGACAGTCAGAACAAGAAAAAGAACGGCGCAGTGCAAATGCAAGGCAATGGTAGGAAAAACGGTAGTTGCTGAAGCGCAAATAAAGTTTATGCTTGTAGATGAAGAGAAAATGTAAAAAATCTTGACCATAGCGATAGGCGGCGGGTAGCGAACAGAAGTGAGATAAGAAAATGATTCAAGTACATCCAAGTGCCGTAGTCAGCAAAGAGGCCCGGCTGGCTGATGGTGTTGTGATTGGGCCAAACTGTGTTATCGACAGCGGAGTCTCAATCGGCACCGGCACAGTGCTCGACGCTAACGTCGTTATCGGCAAGAACGTCGAGATCGGCCGGGGCAATCACTTTTATCCCAATTGCACGATAGGCGGCAGGCCGCAAATGCTGAATCTGAAGGCAGACAGCGAGATTGGAAAAATTGTCATAGGTGATAACAATACCATCCGGGAACAGGTAACTATTCATCCGAGTATTTACGCGGGCAAGTTTACGAAAGTAGGAAATGATAATCTCCTTATGATTGGAGTGCACATCGGACACGACTGCTTCCTCGAAGATAAGATTGTTCTCAGTAACTATGTGCAGATAAGCGGGCATTGCAAGATAGAAACGGGAGTCTGGCTCAGCGGCGTGGTTCTGGTGCATCAATTTATAACTATCGGCAAGTGGTGTTATGCTGCCGGGATGGCGGGGATCAATAAGGACGTTCCGCCATTTCTTATTGTCAGCGGTCATTATCCGCCGAAGGTCCGCGGCGTTAACAAGCGCGGGCTGGCCAGGGCCGGCCTGAACGAGCAGCAGCAGCAGAAAATAATGGAAGCCTATAGGAAGCTTTACCGCAAGAGCAGAACGCTGCTTGAGAATGCAAAAGCGATGGAGAAAGAGGACGGACTGGATGAGAACGTTCGGGCAATGCTTGAGTCGATAATCAGGAGCAGCGAGCAGCGGTTCGGCAGACACCTCGAGAAGTTTAGACATTGAAAAATCGCATCTGGTGAAGCGAGAAACAGGATACAAAATGCAAGATATAAAAATACGAACCGCTGTCATCGGCGCAGGCAAAATGGGGGAGATACATGCGAAGGTATACGACAGTCTCCCGCAAAGCGATTTAATGGCTGTAGTTGATACGGATACCGATAAAGCCAAAAAGCTCGCCAGAAAATACAAATGCTCTACGTTTACAGACATCTCTGGATTACTGGGTAAAGTTGATGCGGTGACGATAGCAACGCCGACAACCGCGCACTATGAGCTGGCAAAGCTTTTTATCGAAAACGGCGTGGCGGTGATGATTGAGAAGCCGCTGGCGTCTGATACAAGTCAAGGCTTGGAGATTGTGGAGCTTGCAAGAAGCCGGGGCGTTGTCGCCGCCGTCGGCCATTCCGAGCGGTGCAACCCCGTTGTTCAGGCGATGAAACGGCTTGAGATTTCGCCGAGGTTTATCGAATCCACACGAATTAGTCCGTACCCATTCCGCTCGACCGATATTGGTGTTGTGCTGGATGTAATGATTCACGACATCGATATTATTTTGTCTTTGGCGGCGAGTAAGGTGGAGAAGGTCGAAGCCGTCGGCATAGGCGTTATCGACCCGGACAAAGAGGACATCTGCAACGCGAGAATAGTTTTTGAAAACGGCTGTATCGCTAACGTCACCGCATCCCGGCTCGCGCTTAAAACCGAGCGAAAAGTTCGGGTCTTCAGCAGGCAGGCGTATCTGAGCCTGGATTATTTCGGGAAAACCGGCACAATTATAAAGGCCGATACAGACAACATCGAGCTGATAAATAAAATCCGCAAGATCAAACACGGCGGGATGTTTGATTTGCTGAAAACCGACTGGACGAAGCTGGTTCATTACGAGAAACTGCAGATAGACGACAAAGAGCCGCTGCGTCTCGAGCTGGAATCCTTCTTAAAGGCGGTGGCTGATAAGGGTTCAAGACCGGAAGTCAGCGTCGAAGAGGGCTTGGCGGCGCTTCAATGCGCCGAGATGATTCTCGATTCTATTAAAAAACACAAGTGGGATTAAAAACGTTCTTAATCATTACGGATAATTTATGACTTTTAAACTTTTTATTTTTGGAGGATTATTTTATGGTTCGCAGGATTTTGTTTATTTTGCTGCCGGTGATATTTTTAAATACCATTACCGCAAAAACTGAGGAGCCCAAGCAAATGGACGCAAAACTAAAGAAGGTAAAACTGGAAACAACCATGGGCGATATCGTCATCGAGCTTAATGAAAAGGCTGCACCGGTTACGGTCAAGAACTTCCTGGCATATACAGGGGAAGGTTTCTATGATGGAACGATATTTCACAGGGTAATACCGGGCTTTATGATACAGGGCGGCGGATTTACGTCTGATATGGTACAAAAGAAACCGCATGAGCCTATTGTCAACGAGGCCAGTAACGGGCTGAAAAATGACCGCGGCACTATCGCAATGGCACGAACAAATAATCCGAACAGCGCCACCTGCCAGTTCTTTATTAATCACAAAGACAACCCAAGCCTGAACTATGCCGGCGCCAACAATCCGGGGTACGCCGTATTTGGAAAAGTGGTCGAAGGCATGGAAACAGTGGATAAAATAGCGGCAGTCAAAACGACGCGAAAAGGCCCGCACGCTGATGTTCCTGTCGAGCCGGTAGTGATAAAATCAGCGAAAGTCGTTTCCGAAAAATAAAAACGAACAGTCTGTCTGAAGCACAGAACTTAATTCAGCTAAGTTTTCAGCTTTAGCATACTAACAAACTGATGCGCCAGGCGGGTTGGTTCGGGAATGCGGTATCTGGTCGTGCAATTGAGGATGATTTCAATCGCGTTTCTCAGCGAGCATTTGTTGCCTACAGAGACAAAGACCGGCTTGACATTTGTGCGTGTTCTAACGACTGCGCCGATAGTTTCCCGACCATCTTTAAGCAGACTGAAAGAACCCTTTTCAGGAGAAGGTTCCTCAAAGCTTCCGGTTAATCTACTTTTTGCACAGCCAACGGTTGGCTTATCGAAAAACAGACCCAGATGGCAGGCCAGTCCGAATCGGCGAGGGTGAGCAATACCCTGACCATCAATAATAAAAGCATCCGGCTGATGTTTTAATTTTTTGACAGCGGCGATACAGGCGGGCGCTTCACGGAAGGAAAGCAGGCCCGGAATGTAAGGAAAAGTAAGTTTCTGCACTGCGCCTGCCGTTTCAATTAGTTCAAAATCAGGCAACTTCAAAAGGACTACGCACGCAAAGATTTTTTTCTTATCCCCGCTAAAGGCACAATCAATGCCGGCAATGGTTTTCGGCTGTTTTCTCAATTCAATCCGCTGCACCTTCCCGCTCAAGCTTTTCTGTAAAGCTATTGCCTGTGGATAGGACAGATTCCAGTTATGTAAACTTTTTATCTTCATATTTGCTATGGCTTTACGCTTGCGCAACGAAAACATTTTACTTTCTTGAGGGGTTTTGTTACAATTATTAGTTTGTGTTATTGTGAATTTTTACAAGGCGGCTGCTTTTGACAGTAAAGAGATAATTATGGCAGGACGAGCGGAAAAAGTGATTAAGATTACGGGGGCGGCGGAGCACAACCTCAAGAACATCAACCTGAGTATCCCGCGGGACAAAATGGTGGTGATTACCGGCATTTCCGGCTCCGGCAAAAGCTCGCTGGCCTTCGATACTATTTACGCCGAGGGCAGGAGAAAGTACGTCGAATCGCTCAGCGCATACGCCCGCCAATTTCTTGAGCAGATGCAAAAGCCCGCTGTGGCTGATATTACGGGCCTGCCCCCTACTATTGCAATCGAGCAACGAAGCGCCAGCAGCAATCCTCGCTCGACGGTAGCCACTACAACCGAAATCTACGATTATTTCAGATTGCTTTTCGCCCGTGTCGGTCAGCCGCACTGCTGGGTCTGCGGCAAAGAGATTACAAGTCAGCATTCATCGCAGATAGTAGATTCGATACTCACCCGCCCGGAAGGCACGAAAATCCAGATTTGCGCCCCGCTGATTCGCGGCAAAAAAGGCGAGCATCGAGACATTTTGGCCGGCATACAACAGCAGGGCTTTGTGCGCGTGCGCGTTGACGGTGATATTTATGATTTGAAGAATGTCCCTGTTTTGGATAAAAACAAAAAGCACGATATCGCAGCAGTCGTCGACAGACTGATTATTAAGGATTCAGTCCGCATTCGACTGGCCGATTCAATTGAAACGGCGCTGAAGCTGGCTGATGGGATAGTGTTAGTGCTGATGCAGGCCCCTGATGCGGATTCGAAAAGCGGCGGAGGCAACAAATGGAAAGAGATTATCTACAGCGAAAAGTTTGCCTGCCCCAAACACCCGCAGGCATCTCTTGAGGAGCTGTCGCCGCGCCTGTTCAGCTTCAACAGCCCGTACGGCGCCTGCAAAAGCTGCGACGGCCTTGGGACAATTCTGGAATTCGACCCTGATTTAATCGTCCCCGACAAGAGTGTTTCGCTGGACCGAGGGGCGGTCGAGGCGTGGCGCAAGGGCGGCAAGCGAATGAACATTTACTATAACCGGCTTATTAAAAAATTCTGCAGGCATTCCGGCATCAGCAAATCGATTCCCTTCGAACAGATACCGAAAGAGATAAGAAGAATTCTGATGCACGGCACAACAGCGGCTGATACAAGAGATTACGGCTTTCGGTTCGAAGGCGTTATCCCGAATCTTACGCGGCGATGGAAAACAACCAGCAGCGAATACGTCAAGGCCAGGCTACACAGCTACTTCGGCGAACTGCCCTGCCAAAGCTGCAACGGGACACGGCTTCGGCCCGAGGCTGCCGCCGTAACACTAGGCGGCATAAACATACACCAATTGGCTTCATTGAGCATTGAGAAGGCACAGGAGTTTTTCAACAAACTCGTATTAAACGAGGAACAATCGCTGATTGCAGCCCAGATATTAAAAGAGATACATGCACGGCTGAAATTTATGGTCGATGTCGGGATTGGTTACCTGACGCTGGACAGAAAGAGCGGCACGCTTGCCGGCGGGGAATCGCAGCGGATTCGACTGGCCACACAGGTCGGCAGCGGCCTGGTCGGGGTCTGCTATGTGCTCGATGAGCCGACAATAGGTCTGCACAAGCGAGACAATAATCGGTTGTTAGGCATACTTAAGCGCCTAAGCAAGCTCGGCAATACGGTCCTGGTCGTTGAGCATGATGAGGATATTATCAAAAGCGCAGACCATATTATCGATATCGGCCCAGCGGCAGGTGCGCACGGCGGCGAACTTATCGTCCAGGGCAGTTACGAAACGGTTATCGGCTGTCACGAGTCGCTGACAGGTGACTATCTAAGCGGCAGGAAAAGAATAGCCCTGCCAATGAGGAGAAGGAGCTACAGCCTTGGAAGGTGCGTCGAGGTAAAAGGCGCCGCAGAGAACAATCTTAAAAATATCGATGTGAAATTTCCGCTGGGGGTATTCGTTTGTGTAACTGGCGTTTCCGGCTCCGGCAAGAGTACTCTGGTAAACCAGATTTTATTGCGGGCATTGAAGCACCGGCTCTACACATCCCGTGAAAAGCCGGGCAAACACAAGACCATTCTCGGAACCTCGCAAATAGACAAGGTCATAGAGATAGACCAGTCGCCGATTGGAAAGACGCCAAGGAGTAACCCGGCAACATATACCGGCGTGTTCGACCTGATAAGAAAACTGCTTTCGATGACACGAGAGGCGAAGATTCGCGGCTATAAGTCGGGCAGGTTCAGCTTCAACGTCAAAGGCGGACGATGTGAAGACTGCGGAGGACAAGGGACAAAGAAGATAGAGATGCATTTTCTGCCGGATGTTTATGTCACCTGCCAGGCGTGCCGAGGCAAGCGATATAATCCGGAGACGCTGCAGGTTACGTATAAAGGCAAGAACGTCGCCGATATACTCGATATGAGAATTGAAGAGGCGCTCGATTTCTTTGTTAATTTCCCAACGATTATGCGAGTACTGCGGACGCTCAACGATGTCGGGATGGGCTATATGCAATTAGGTCAGTCGTCAACGACACTTTCCGGCGGTGAGGCGCAGCGGGTAAAGCTTGCCGCTGAATTAGGCAAGGCCGCTACTGGGCGCACTTTGTATCTGCTTGATGAACCGACGACAGGGCTGCACTTTGCCGACATTCATAATCTGTTAAACGTGCTGGGCCGGCTGTGCGATATGGGCAATACCGTCGTGGTAATCGAGCATAATCTTGACGTTATCAAAATGGCGGACTATATAATAGACCTCGGCCCTGAGGGTGGAGATGCCGGCGGCGAAGTGGTCGCAACAGGCAAGCCCGAGGAGATCATCAAGAACGGTAAAAGTTATACGGCCAGATATTTAGAGGAAAAACTGAAAGCCGATAAGAAAAAGAGGTAAAAATTTTTCAGCGGGGTTTTTTATGATTGCAGCAACAGTTAAATGGATTGGCAGCGTTAACGGCTTTTTAGAGCTTATAGACCAGAGGAAACTGCCAGGCAAGCTTGTCAAACTGAAGTGCAGGGACATTAAACAACTCTACGAAGCAATTAAGACGCTTACTGTTCGCGGGGCACCGGCGATAGGAGTTGCGGGAGCTTATGGGCTGGTTCTGGCTGTGCGGAAGCTTAGTGGCCGATGCTCGATAGCTGAAGCGTTTGAACGTCTGAAAAAAGCCGCTGATTATCTTCGCCTCTCGCGTCCGACGGCGGTGAATTTATCCTGGGCGCTGGACAGGGTTATACTCACTGTTGAGAAATTCGCTGCTGAAAACCCCAAGACAACTTTACAATCGCTTCGGAAGATACTTCTGAAAGAAGCAAAGGCGATTCATCAGGAAGACGCAGAGATGTGCCGGAGTATCGGTAAAAACGGCCAAAAGTTTATCAAAAATGGTTCCGGTATTTTAACACATTGCAACGCTGGTGCCCTGGCGACAGCGGGACAGGGAACAGCCTTATCTGTAATGTTCGAGGCGCATAAAAAAGGAAAAAAGTTTAAAGTTTACGTCGACGAGACAAGACCGATACTGCAGGGCGCCCGATTGACGGCGTGGGAATTGAAACAGGCGAAAATTGACGCGGTGGTTATTTGCGACAATATGGCGGGATGGCTGATGAAGCAGGGCAAAATCAGCGCAGTGATTACAGGGGCCGACCGAATCGCAGCAAATGGAGACGCGGCAAATAAAATCGGCACTTACAGCCTGAGCATTCTGGCCAAAGAACACGGCATACCTTTTTATATAGCTGCACCATCAAGCACGTTTGACCTGAGCATCAAAAGCGGTAACCAGATACCTATCGAGCAAAGGTCGGCTGATGAAGTCAGGTTTTTGGGCAAGAAAAGAATCACGCCGGACGGAGTCGATATCTACAATCCTGCGTTTGACGTAACACCGGCAGAAAATATCACGGCAATTATCTCGGAAAAAGGTACAATACGGCAGCCAACTAAAAAGAAAATCAGACAAATGCTTGGACAAAAACCATGGCAGAGGAAAACCAGGAAAATATAAGTTCTTTTTCCGGATTACTGCGACAGGTTGATAATAAAGAGAAATATGCTGATATCTTCTTGTTCTTCCTGCTGCTGGCTTTCGGCATTTATCACGCCGTCATCTATTGGGGTCACCAGGTTGTGCCGCATTTTGACTTCGAGTGCTTTGCATCGCAGGGTCGGGAGATTTTATCCTTTAAATTGCCCACCGATTACAAACGGGTGCCTTTAGTTGGAATACTGCAGGTATTACTGGGGCATATTGCCGGCGGGGAATGCCCTGATTTTCACGGAGGATGGCTGCTCAACTCAATTCTTCATCCTTTGACTGCTGTTCTATTATGGCTGGCAGGACGAAAGGTTATCGGCAGAGCAGCTGTGTGGTTCGCAATCATAGCGATACTCAACCCCTGGGGGCTGCAGTTGCTGACCGAGGCCATTGCTGAGACTACACTGCTGTTTTTCATATGGGCCACTTTCTACCTTATATTCATAAGGTCAAAATGGGCTTATCTGCTCGCATCGCTTACAACGATGGTGCGATATGAAGGCGCTGCCCTTATACTCGGCGCTTTTGTTATGGATATGATTGACAGCAAAGATAAAAAACAACGCCTCACTGCCTTTGTTTATGCCGCTTTGGCATCTGTTCCCTTTGCTATGTGGATGCTCGGAACGATGCTAAACTGGCAGCTCGCAGGCCCTACCCACTATCTTAATATATTCAGAGATGCAAGTGCTTTGCACCCCGCAGAAGGCGGCAAAGAAATATTTGGTTTTGCCAGTCATGTCAAATTGTTGTGGGTGGTCGGGTTCTGCCATCTGTTTGTGCTGCCATCGTATGTAAACAACGTTTTCCTGCTGGGTGCAATCAAAATCCTCATTCTCGCCGGTTTTCTTTTTGGCTCTGTATATGGACTGTATAAGCGGCAATGGAAGGTTCTGGTCCTACTCCTGTTCTTTGTACCTTACTTTTGGATTCACGTCGAATACCCATACTTCGTTGACAGGTATTATGCAACCATCTTTGCGATAGTCATGCTTATTTGCATATACGGCTTGTGCAGCTCCTGGAAACTGATAAAAGGCAAACTGCCGGAACGGGTAATAATTACACTTCAGGTTATTGCATTGATAATAGCCTGCATCTGGGCCTCTACACTATTCGTCGATATACTGAAGATAAAAGCGATGAGCAAAGTCAGCACTTCTCTGCCGTATATTGCAATATCGATAACCCTTGCCGCACTTATTGCAGGACGTTTTACCCATAATAGAAAATTGCTTACAGATTTTGTCCTCCTGGCTTTTATGATACAAATGATAGTCTCAAATCAATTTGGTGTTTGTGCCGTAGTGAGAAACGGCAGGAGAGATATAGAATTTAAATACCTGCTCGACTGGTATAAAGATAACGCGAAAAAAGGCGAGAAACTCGTAACTACAGTTCCATCTATCCTGCAGATTATGGCGCCGCAATATAAGGACTGCTTTATTCATACGAACACCTTCGATGCAAATAATCCGGCCGAGTTTTCCACTGAATGCTACAAAAGAAATATCTCTTATGTAGCATGGGATTCGAGGGTAGGATTTACACCGACAGTCCCTTATTATAAATACTGGAAAGTGGCTAACATCTCGCCGCTGGCGGTCGGCAAAGATGTAGGGCCCTATCAGTTTATCACGCAGCTAAAAGCCAACAAGGAACGCTATGTAAATCTTTATCGCCTGAAACCTCTGCCAATGAAAGATACGAAATGATTTTTCATGAAAAAACCGAACAGTTGCAGCAAGTTGACAGCAGGGAAAAGCATGCTGACATTTTTCTGTTCTTCCTGCTGCTGGCTTTCGGCATTTATCACGCCGTCATCTATTGGGGTCACCAGGTTGTGCCGCATTTTGACTTCGAGTGCTTTGCATCGCAGGGTCGGGAGATTTTATCCTTTAAATTGCCCACCGATTACAAACGGGTGCCTTTAGTTGGAATACTGCAGGTATTACTGGGGCATATTGCCGGCGGGGAATGCCCTGATTTTCACGGAGGATGGCTGCTCAACTCAATTCTTCATCCTTTGACTGCTGTTCTATTATGGCTGGCAGGACGAAAGGTTATCGGCAGAGCAGCTGTGTGGTTCGCAATCATAGCGATACTCAACCCCTGGGGGCTGCAGTTGCTGACCGAGGCCATTGCTGAGACTACACTGCTGTTTTTCATATGGGCCACTTTCTACCTTATATTCATAAGGTCAAAATGGGCTTATCTGCTCGCATCGCTTACAACGATGGTGCGATATGAAGGCGCTGCCCTTATACTCGGCGCTTTTGTTGTGGATATGATTGACAGCAAAGATAAAAAACAACGCCTCACTGCCTTTGTTTATGCCGCTTTGGCATCCGTTCCTCTTGCCCTGTGGCTGGTCAGAACGGTGCTAAACATAGAGGCCATTGGCCCAACGCACTATCTTAATATATTCAGCAAGGGATACATATCTCAGTTTATCGAAGGGGGTGGAAAAAGAACTGGTTTTGTGAGAAACGCCAACATGTTGTGGAGCACTGGGTTTTCCTATCTGCTTACACCAGTAGCAAAAACAGAGAATAGTTTCACTGCGATCGTTTTTAATGCAAACAAAATTCTTGTTTTTGTCAGTTTCTTGTTTGGCTGCGTATATGGACTGTATAAGCGGCAGTGGAAGATTCTGGTTTTGCTGATATTCCTTTTGCCATACTTCTGGGTTCATGCCAAATACCCATATGTCCTACATAGATATTATGCGACCATTGCCGCGATTGTTATGCTGATATGCGTTTACGGATTATGCAGCTTCTGGAAGCTGATAAAAGACAAATTACCGGAACCGGTGTTAGTGATATCCAAAATTATAGCGATAATGGCAGCTTTAGTCTGGGCCTTTATACTATTCGGCGAGCTTTCTAAGGTAAGGATTTTAGAGATGAGCAGAGCCAGCGCTTCTCTACTTTATATCGCAATATTAGTAGCCTGTCTTGTGCTTATTGCAGAACGTTTTGCCCGTAAGAGAAAATGGTTTACGGATTTCATCATCCTGGCATTGATGACACTGATGATAGCCTCAAATCAGTGGGGTATTGTAATCGCAATGGAAAATGGCGAAAGAGACATAGAATTTAAATACCTCCTCGACTGGTATAAAACTAATGCGAAAAAAGGCGAGAAACTCGTAACTACAGCCCCTTCTATTCTGCAGATTATGGCTCCGCAGTATAAGGATTGCTTTATTCATACGAATACCTTTGATGCAAATAACCCAACTGACTTTGCTGCTGAATGCTACAAAAGAAATATTACTTATGTAGCGTGGGATTGGAGAATGGGACATGCAACAAGAGCCCCTTATTACAAATACTGGAAGATGGTGAACATCGCGCCGCTTGCGGTCGGTAAAGACATCGGGCCTTATCAATTTATCACGCAGCTAAAAGCTGACCGGGAACGGTATATAAATCTTTATCGCCTGAAACCTCTGCCAATGAAAGATACGAAATGATTTTTCAGGAAAAAACCGAACAGTTGCAGCAAGTTGACAGCAGGGAAAAGCATGCTGACATTTTTCTGTTCTTCCTGCTGCTGGCGTTTGGTATTTACCAGTCCGTTACCTACTGGGGTCACCAGGTTGTGCCGCATTTTGACTTCGAGTGCTTTGCGGAACAGGGCCGGCAGCTGCTATCCTTTAAATTACCCGCCGATTACAAACGGGTGCCTTTAGTTGGAATACTGCAGGTATTACTGGGGCATATTGCCGGCGGGGAATGCCCTGATTTTCACGGAGGATGGCTGCTCAACTCGATAGTTCATCCCTTAACAGCCGTGCTATTATGGCTGGCAGGACGAAAGGTTATCGGCAGAACGGCGGTGTGGTTCGCAATCATAGCGATACTCAACCCCTGGGGGCTGAATCTGCTGACTGAGGCCATCGCTGAGACTACACTGCTGTTTTTTATATGGGCCACTTTCTACCTTATATTCATAAGGTCAAAATGGGCATATCTGCTCGCATCGCTTACAACGATGGTGCGATACGAAGGCGCAGCTCTTATACTCGGCGCTTTTGTTATGGATATGATTGACAGCAAAGATAGGAAACAACGCCTCACTGCCTTTGTTTATGCCGCTTTCGCGTCTGTTCCACTTGCTATGTGGATGCTCGGAACGGTACTAAACATACAGACCCTTGGTTCAACGCACTATCTTAATATATTCGGCGAGGAGTACACCTCTCAGTTTGTCGAAGGAGTAGAAAAAAGAACCGGTTTTGTGAGAAACGCAGACATATTGTGGGAGGTTGGGTTCTATCATCTGTTTCTGCTGGTTCCGAACACAAAGGGCACCTTCGCTGAGGTCGTTCCAAATGTAAGCAAAATTCTTGTTCTTGCCAGCTTCCTGTTCGGCTGCGTACATGGACTGTATAAACGGCAGTGGAAGATACTGGTTTTGCTGATATTTCTTGTGCCATATTTTGCGGTTCATGCTAAATACCCATATCCCATCGCCAGATTCCACGCAACCATTGCCGCGATTGTTATGCTGATATGCATTTACGGATTATGCAGTTTCTGGAAACTGATAAAAGACAAATTGCCGGAACGGGTGATAGTTACCTCTAAAATTATAATGTTAATAGCAGCTCTTATCTTGGCCATTATACTATTCGGCGAACTGTCGAAGATAGCAAAGCTGAACAGGGTCAGCATCTCCCTGCTTTATATCGCGATATTGGCAGCTTTTATAGCGATTATCGCTGAACATTTTGCCTGTAAGAGAAAATGGCTTACGGCTTTTGTCATACTGGCGTTAATGATACTGATGATAACCTCAAATCAGTTCGGCATTGCCGGTACGGTGGGAAACGTCAAAAGAGATATAGAATTTAAATACCTGCTCGACTGGTATAAAGCTAACGCAAAAAAAGGCGAGAAACTCGTAACCACGGTCCCTTCTATCCTGGCGATTATGGCACCGCAATATAAGGATTGCTTTATTCATACGAATAGTTTCGATGCAAATAACCCGACCGATTTTGCCATCGAATGCTACAAAAGAAATATCACCTATGTAGCATGGGATTCAAAAGAGGGCCTTTCGCCTGCAGACCCTTATTACAAATACTGGAAGGTGGCAAACATCGCGCCGCTGGTCGCGGGAAAGGATGTTGGGCCATATCAATTTATTGCGCAAATAGCGGTAGTAAATCAGAAACGGTATATAAATATTTATCGCCTTCGCCCCCTGCCGACGGGAAGGGAAGTAACCGGTAATTAATCTTCTACGGCGATAACTTCGTTGACTTCGGGGACTTTTTCTTTGAGGATTTTTTCGATACCCGCCCTCATTGTCATCGCAGCACCCGGGCAGCCGCAGCAGGCACCTATAAGGCGCAAGCTGACGTTATTTTTATCGTCTATTTCCACCAGTTCGACATCGCCGCGATGGCCCTTCAAGGCAGGCCTGATAATGGAGTCAAGCACGTCTTTGACCTTTTGCTCGAAGGTTTGTTCGGTGTTGGATTGGCCGCAGCCGCATTTATCACACATAAAAATCTCCTATTTTTGTTCATTGTTCATAGTTCGTGGTTCATCGACGATGAGCATAATTATTATAACAGCGACTTTGGCCTTAAGCCAGCTACTTTTTGTACGTTCCGAAATTGGCTTTGTTTGGGTTCGTTTGGGTTCGTTTTGACCAGGTGTCCAATTTGCATTTCTTGTCGTAATCCATTGTATTTATTGGGTTTATAAACATTTGACTTTTTGGAAAATTGGGTTCGTTTTGCATAATTTATTCATTTTGATTGAAATTTCCACTCAGCGCAGACAATCATCGCTTCCGCCATCGCTGAAACTATGGCGGACAATACATACCTCCCTCCAAAATTGGACGAACTTGCGCGTTTGATGCGAAAAATATGCCTGTTTGAGAAGTGTGGTTTCAGCTAAGTCGTTATAGATAAAGGGGTAAAAAAATTTTTAGAAAAATGGATTTTTGCTATTAGCTACCCGCGCTTTTGATTGATTCTTTCTCTCAGCCCACTCCGGAAACGTAGCAATTTAGAGGTGGCCTCGGACGATATATCCCTAGTGTAAATCATTTCCTGCTAGCTGGGAGTTTGTATAGAGCATCTATAACAATGATTTCTGGAAGATTTTTGTTTTTATCAACTACAGAGTTTCGCAACTTAATAAGTTTATTAATTTGGCTTTCTGATCTCGTTACTCTTATCACGACATAAAACCCCCTCATTACATTCTCACTCTTTTGATAAGCTGGTAATTGTTTTTGGAAACCATGAATTAGTCTTGTATTAGATGATAGCTTTATTTCTACCAAAACTCTGAAGCGACGACCATAGCTTAATTTGAAATCTACAGGGCCACTTCCTGCATTTGGTTCTCTACTCAAATCAAGATTGTTAGCCTCGCAATAAGTATCAGCAGTTGCGTAGAACAGCCTTTGGCTGAATCTTTCGTGTCTCGGTTTCAATCTAAATCCTTCTTTTGTGTAAAGAAGCTCATTTAAACCGTTTACCTCAATATTTCTTTTAAATTGATTTATAAGTTCTCTAACAACTTTTTCTAAGTCTTCGACATATGCCTTTCTTGGGATCTGGAGATGAAAAGGATTATTAAGTGCAAACCTCTCCCCTATACTATACCAGCTCACTTCTCCTGCAGGG
Source organism: Phycisphaerae bacterium (assembly GCA_028714855.1). NCBI lineage: Bacteria > Pseudomonadati > Planctomycetota > Phycisphaerae > Phycisphaerae bacterium. The sequence continues at coordinate 148,104 of JAQTLP010000002.1, forward strand.
TCTTTTTCAAAATCATAAGCTCTCGTTGTACTTTTTTTGTAAGCCTCAACTAGAGTTTTGATATTAGTTTTATCTGTTAATATAAGATTGCGAAGATCTCTCTTCTTAATTTTATTCTTCCAGACCCTCCCAATTAACCTATTTAATTTTTCCCTCAACGCACTATTAGTAGCCACAACATGATCTATACCTTCCCATGTTAATGCAACGGGTAGATCACGGAGTAATCCCTCAGGCAAAAGTAACAGCGGTTTGTTCGCGTAGGGGTGTTTGGGTACGATATAAGTTTTATCTAGCAGTTCCAAATTGGTGACATCGGTTATGCCAAGTTTCTTTGTAATTCTCTGAGTATATTTACAAACATCTTTTTTAATGATAGCTATAGCCATATCACTTAAACGATCTGCCCCGAAATCTTCTTCAAAAAGCCCTATCAATTCAAATATTTCTGGATCACGGATTCCCATATTAATAATTTCCGTTGCCGTGTTAATAAGGCGTCTTGCTAATCCCGGACCTATAGCATTGCCATCACCACCATGAACACCATATCCAATAAAAACTCCTTTCGTCTCTTTAAACTTTAGTCTTTTGAACGCCTCTTTCCATGCTCGATCATTCCTTTCTCTGTGGGCTAAGAGTAAACGAATAATATCCTCATAATATTTTTTAATTTTCTTTCGTGAATTTTTAAATTCTTTGATTCTGCTGTTTTTAAGAAGATGAGGATCAAGAAAAAGACGGGTATCAACCCCAATAACCGGATTGAAAACACCAAGTTTCTTAAGTTTCTTACTGTCTATGTCAAAATATGAGCTGAAAAGCGTTGCCATTTTTCATTTCCCTCGCCAATTCTTATTTTATTCACCACATGGGCAATTGGTTCCTCACACTACTATGCTAAGAACGCTTAGCTTTCTTCACCAATTTTTTAGTTTTCTTCTTAATAAGCTTCTTCTTGATGGGGACGGGCTTCCTTTCTGCAAGATATCTTCTTACATTGTGCGACATGAACATCGGTAATTCGTGCAACAGCATCCGACTTTCTTTTGAGAACATACCCAATTCTTCAGCCATAGGCCCATGCATAAAGATATCTGTGAGGTGTTGAAACACTCGCAATGATTCCTCTATTTCTTCTCTCGTACCACTCTTCACTACCCGATATAATTCCATTGCAACCTCGGATAACAAAGGGATTTCTTCACGAAGGAGACCGGCAAGCAGCAAAATTGCTATCGGCTGTCGAGATTCACGCGTCACCATGTGCGTAATGTCCTCGATCATCATTGGATGAATTCTCCGAAACTTCCGCTTATGAACAGGTTCACCCCTTTCGAGAAATCTCTGTTCGATGCGTGATGGCAGGTCGGTTAATGCAGCCATGATATCAGCGAGCGAACGCTGTTCAGGATCATCACTTTTTCGCAATAGCTGAAGGTCAAGTGATACGGATATTGGTGTCTCTATTTGGCTTGCATCCTCCTCTAATGTTTTAATCTGACTTTTTATCTCATTTTTTGCTTGGCCCACACTATCAAGGTCACGATGATCTATATAGATTGTGCGCGTCCCTGCTATATCAAAGGGAATGCGTTCGCCCTTTTGAATTATCTGGATAAATGGCTTACGAATTGCATGGCGGATTGCAAGTTCATAAAAGACGTTTGGATTTCGCCCTGTTAGGTCAGCTATTACAAGAGGATCCTCTACTACATGTTGTATGACTTGACTTGTTATCACTCCTGGCTTCTCGATCTTGTCTGCTCTCACAGCTTTATAACCACATTCATCCAATGGAGGTGATATCACATGTTTCAATATCTGATCTGAGCGTTTTCTTGTTTCAGATTCATCATCTCCTATTGGAGCTATAACAAAACAGGTTTTTTTCTTTGCCATCGTTTGCTCCTTGATTTTACCCGTAGTTCCCGCCAATTAAATTCGTATGTCGTATCTCGTGTTGATTCCGCTCCCGGATGCATGTAGTATATCTATTTAAGCTTTTGCTTCATAGGCTTCCAGTTGTCTAAGAAGGAGGTTAGATTTCTATCTGCACATTTAAATCTATTGTTTGCAATCAATATTTTTTCTGCTTTGTTAAGCCCTCTGGTTTCCCAGCATTTATTATTACAGCCAACCCACATATAAGTCTGAAACAGCTTTTTGTTTCCATGTATCCTCTTTAAGGTCTTGAGCAAAGTAAGTGGCGAAAGAACTACACATTCAATTGTTTTTTCAACAAAACTCTGCATCACAAAAACCCATAAGTCAGCTTTTGATTTCTTGATTCTATCCCTATTGAGAGTCCACCACCCCCAAGCCCTTAATTTATTTTGATATTCAGGTTCCGTATGGGTTATTACATAGTCCTTTGAATACTTGACTTGCAAAGAAACAGCTTTATTGTTCTTGGAGTTGGTTACAAGAAGGTCAATGCCGGTATCCTTTGAAGGAACCCATACATTATAATTTTTGAAGTTTTCTTCAATATATGAGCCTATTAAGTATTCGCCAGCATGAATAGTAAACATTTGCTGCATAATTTACAATTCCCGCCAAATAAATTCTAACGACTAACCCTGCGATGCTTCCTCTCCAAAGGTGCAGAACAGATTGTACGCCCGAATCGACCAGTTTACAACGGCAAAAATTAAAGCGTTCCTCGCGCCTGCAACCCACGGCAATAAACCCTGCCATCAAGATGGCAGGGCTAACCGATAGGGCGGAATTTACCGCTCCATCATTGTCGCGGCTCTGTAACCCACGCAAAAATCGCTATTGGCGTGCCGGCAAAATGCCGAAAAATGGTTGACAGGCAGAGATTATATTTGTATAATCCTGCTGTATTTGTGTGAAAACCACGCAAATACGAGCCTGAAACGCCCCGCGTAGCGGGGTGATTACGGAATTACAGCAGGGCTTAAAACTTCGGGATTATCGGTCGTTTTCTGGTGAAAACGTCTGGTTTCCCGTGGCAGCCCAATAAAGCTGTGATGGCCCTATTTTGCAGGGCAGGCCGGAATAACAATAAAGTTTATCAGGAAAGGTGTAAAAATGAGCCCCAAGTCTCGTTCTGCGGCGGTTTCCGCCGACAAATCAACATCCAAAGCAGGCGCCCAGATAATCGTCGATACGCTTATCGATTTAGGCGTCGATACGATGTTCGGCTACTGCGGCGGGGTGGTATTGCCCTTATTCGACAGGTTATATGATGCTCCGATTCGAGTTATTGTTCCGCGCCACGAGCAAGGCGGCTGTCACATGGCCGATGGTTACGCCCGCGCCAGCGGGAAGGTCGGCGTAGTTATTGCGACCAGCGGGCCGGGCGCGTGTAATCTTGTTACAGGCCTTGCCACGGCACTGATGGATTCTGTCCCTTTGGTCGCCCTTACGGGACAGGTTCGCACAGAGCTTATCGGCAACGACGCGTTTCAGGAGGCCGACACGACCGGCATCACGCGATCTGTTACAAAATACAACAGTATTGTTAAGGACATTAAAGACCTGTCCCGTGTCATTCATGAGGCATTTTATATTGCTTCTACGTCCCGGCCCGGGCCGGTGCTCGTCGATATACCGGTTGATATTCAGGTCGCCAGATACGAGGCGGACGGGCCGGTCAAGATGGACCTGCCCGGCTATAAAGTTCAGACCAAGGGACATACGAGGCAGATATCAGCGACAGCGGCGGCGATAAACAAGTCGGAAAAGCCGGTGCTTTACGTCGGCGGCGGAGTTGTAACAGCCAACGCAAGCGAGGAATTAAGGGCGCTGGCACAGAAGGCGCATCTGCCGGTAACGATGACGCTCATGGGATTGGGCGCCTTTGACCAGAACAGCCCTGAGTCGCTGGATATGCTGGGGATGCACGGCTCGGCTTACGCTAATTACGCCGTTCAAGAATGCGATCTGCTGATCGCCATAGGCGCCCGTTTCGACGACAGGGTTACCGGAAAAGTCAAAACCTTTGCCCCGAACGCGAAGATAATCCATATCGATATCGACCCGACGAGCATTTCGAAGAATGTCATTGTGGACATTCCCGTCGTAGGCGATGCGAAATATATACTGACCGAGCTTCTCAAGGAAGTCGAGTTCCGCGAGAGGGCTGCGTGGTTTAAAAGAATAGCCGAGTGGAAGAAAAAGCTTCCCTTTACCTACGACAAGAAAGTATCAACGATTAAGCCGCAGTATGTTATCGAGGAGCTTTGCCGTCAGACTAAAGGCGAAGCGATTGTAACCACCGGCGTCGGACAAAATCAGATGTGGGCGGCCCAATTTTTCAAATTCAGCAGGCCTCGCCAATTCATAAGCTCCGGCGGTCTGGGGACAATGGGTTATGGTCTGCCTGCGGCAATAGGCGCCCAGATAGCGAGGCCGGACGCGACCGTTATCGATATCGACGGCGACCACAGTTTTAATATGACGATGACGGAATTGGCGACGGCGGTCGAGCACAAGCTGCCCATTAAGGTTTGCATACTGAATAACGGGTATATGGGTATGCCGCGTCAGTGGCAGGAGCTTTTCTACGGCAAGAGGTATTCGTGCAGCTGCCTGCAGAATCCCAATTACGCAGACGTTGCGAAAGCACTCGGTGCAGCCGGAGAGACTGTCGAGAAAAAGGCGGACGTTCCGAAGGCCATCGAGAAGCTGCTCGCGGAAAAGCGGCCCTGCGTTTTTGACTTTAGAATCGAGCGAGAGGAAAATGTTTGGCCGATGGTTGCGGCCGGTAAAAGCCTGAACGAGATGGACGGGCTTGATATACTGGAAAGTATGGCTTAAACGATTGATGATTGATTATTGAAGATGATGCGTGAGGCGCAAGTATGAAACACATAATAAGTGCACTGGTTGAAAATAAGCCCGGCGTTTTGGCGCACGTTGCGGGTATGTTCGCCGCACGGGCGTTCAATATCGATTCACTTGTCGTCGGCCGAACCGAGGACCCGAAGCTGAGCCGAATGACGATTGTTGTTGTCGGCGACGACAGGGTCGTAGAGCAGGTCAGAAAACAACTGGCCAAGATTGTTCCTGTTGTTAAGGTCCAGGATTTTGCCGGTCAGCCGATGGTGGCCCGCGACCTGATGCTTATAACAATCTCTGCGCCGGCGGACAAACGACCGGAAATTTTATCTTTGATAGAAATGTTCAAGGGCAGGGTGGTTGACATCAGCACCAAGCAGTTAATGGTGGAGGTCAGCGGCCCTGAGAGCAAGATTGAGGCCTTCATTGATGCGTGCAAACCATACGGCATCAAAAATGTGGCAAGAACCGGAACAATCGCGATGCCGCGGCAGGGACAGGCGGAAGTGAAATCTTAGCGCCGGCTTTTTTATTGATTGCCCTCAGACCGGTGATTATGATGTTTGCGTATGAGAGTTCCGTTGACTAAATACGGCTGGCCGGAGGTGGTCATTTACCCGGCGATAATACTTGGGGGGATGATTCTTGTCTCCAGTCTCCCTTGCCTTACTCCTCGTTTGAGTATCTGGGCTGTCATCTCTATAGAAGTCGTTCTGGTCGCCCTGCTGGTGTGGGTTTTATCGTTCTTCCGGGACCCTTACAGGGTTTGTCCGAAAGAAACGAGCCTGCTGCTTTCACCGGCTGACGGCAGAGTAACCGATGTCGAGATTGTCGAAGAAAATGACTTCATCTGCGGGCGCGCCGTCAAAATCGGAATATTTTTGAGTATTTTTAATGTGCACATTAATCGCTCGCCTTGCAATGCAAAAGTTGCGAGAATCCGCCATAAAAAAGGGCGATATAAAAACGCCGCCAGAGCGGAATCAGGGCAGGTTAATGAGTCCAACAGCCTTTATATAATCAGGACCAACAGCCCTGAAGACAAGCTGATTGTGCGGCAAATCAGCGGCGCAATAGCCCGTCGAATCGTATGTGCCGCAAAAGAGGGGCAAGAATTAAGTGGCGGTGAGAAATTCGGGATGATAAAATTCGGCTCCAGAACGGAACTGTATGTGCCCGCCCGTGGAAATATAAAGTGTCTGGTTGAACCAGGCGATAAAGTCAAGGCCGGGCTGACGCCGCTTATAAGGTATGAAGGGGCCCCGTCTTAGGGGAAACCAATTTATGACCCGATTAAAAACTCAGGCTGCCAAAGAAAGTTTGCTTCGGCGGGTGCGCAGACAGAGACTGAAATACATCACCGTCCTGCCGTCGCTGGTAACAATTCTAAACGGCGTATGCGGCTTTGCGGCCATTGTTTTTGCCAGCAAGGGTGTTTCCGCCGGCATTAACCATTTTTCCTATCACAGGATTACGCTGCCGTATTTTGCCATGTCTGGTTATATGATACTGCTGGCGATGATCGCCGATGTTCTGGACGGGCGTCTGGCCCGAATGAGCAAGAACACATCCAGCTTCGGCGGCCAGCTCGACAGCCTCTGTGACATAATCAGCTTCGGGGTGGCACCGGCATTTTTGATGCTAAAAGTTCTCGAATATAAATTGGGAAGTTTTGCCGTGTACAATCCGGGCTTTGTGAATTTTCTGCAGCGTTTCATCTGGCTGGTGGCAGCGTCATATATAAGCTGCGCAACCATTCGACTGGCCAGGTTCAATGTGGAGAACGAGGAGGACGAATCCGCCCACATGAGTTTCATAGGCCTGCCGACCCCTGCTGCTGCCGGGGTGGTAGTGAGTATAGTACTATTCCATCAGGAAACACTACTGGAGCTTTCAGCCGGAAACAGCATGGCTTATGCTATCTGTGAAGACGCTATTCTTTACGCCCTGCCGCTGCTGGTTCTTGGGGTGGCGGCGCTGATGGTCAGCAGGATTCGATATCCGCATATCCTGAACCAATATATAAAGGGCAAAAAACCTTTCGCACATTTTATCAGAGCGCTGTTGTTTCTCGGTTTGATTATCTGGAGCAGGCAGGCGGCCCTGGTATTGATTTTCTGCAGTTTTGCAGCAAGCGGTTTTCTGAAATGGTTTTATTGCAGAGTAATCCGCAGGAAAAGTTATTCGGCCTTGTCGGCCGAACCGCCCGCTATGATGGCTGCCAGCCGAGGCCCAAAGTCTGCGGGGGACGGTAGTGATTAGCCGGCATTAGCAGCGGGTACAAACTTCTAACGAGGTGAACCTACTATCTGGAAATCCCGCCCCTCAGGGGTACCTTGGTTTATCTGATAATAATACTCCGCAACACTGCAGAGCCGCCGCAAAACCTGCCGGCCTTCAGGGCTTGCTTCCAGGCCGACAATCCTCAGGCCAAGACATATACTATTCCCGCCTGCCGTCGGCAGGATGCTCCTAATCTGGGCATTGAACATCAACGGCATTTCATAGGGCATAGGCGTAAATCGCAGCCCGATAAACTGCCCTCTTTTGAAGTCTGGTTTTTGCCCGGCGTCAACTAAAATCTGCAGGCCGCCGGCAGAGATGTCCATAAGCTTACCCTGCCAATACATCCGGCAAGAATCTGAGGTCTGGGTTGCCCCCTTGTCTTCTGTTGAAGACACAAGAGAGGACTGCGTTTCGGCCATCGCTCCGTCGCCATAACTTGGGAGCGTCGGCGACTCCTCCGTATAGCGGCAATGCCACAGCATCACTTTCACCTTCAAAGAACTGGGCACACCAACACGGAAATAACTTCTTCTCTGTATCAGCTCAATTCGCTCCGGCAGCACAAGCGCTATCGTCGGCCCGCTTGCCGGTTCTGTTGAGGGCCGGACAGCCACCACAGTTGTCTCGAAAATGAACTTGCCGTATCCATACTTCAGCGATATACCGACCGGCTGATGAACCTGGATGTTTATCGAAGGCGGTTTCTGGGTCGGCATTAGGCGAGACTTCCGCAAAATGGAACCTATTTTCCTTGGCGAGACCTGGACATCCAGATTGTTTTCTCCAAGGCTGGTCAGCAACACCTTCGCAACATGCCATTTATCTTTGGACAGGTATGACAGAACGGCAGGAGTTTTTTTCTCGATTACTGTCCGCAAAATTTCCCTCGGTTCAGCTCTACTTAGGATTGCTAGTTCGTTCATATAGGCCCCCCTATTGAAACGTTTTAAGAATCTGGTTTCGTCGTTAAACAAGGGCTTTTTTAGAATTCCAACAACCATATTGGACGTAAGCTCCCTTTTTGAATTATATATATAAATCGGCAATAAACCGCTTTGGTTTTAGACAAAATGCAGCATCTTTCCACCGGCTGGGATAAATTTGCCTATATTGGCAGTTGTCCGTGGACAGTAGGTCGTTGCAAAATGCTTCTTAGTCGTATATGCTTGCTCTATCTATGAACGGAACTTATGAAACAAGAAGACATTTGGTGCAAAAAATGGTGTTTTTTGGCCTTTTTATTGCGGTTCTGCTGATAGCCTACTTTATAGTCATCTGGCGGTCTGCCATTGTGCTCTCGGAACCGATAGAATTAAATTGTGCCAGTTTATCGGTCTGTATCCCGGCAGGGAACGGCTGGCGAAGCGAAAAACAATGGAAATATCAGCAAAATACCTTCGCTTTGGATAGTTTTTTCAACCCCAGCCCCGGCAGCATAACCGCCATAGTCTCCTGCCGATACACCCTGGCAGCTATGGAGACTACTCCGGAGGCGCTGTTTGAGGAAAAGGTTTCTGCGATTAGCGGGTCAAAAATCGTAAAAACAGGCCGAATCGAAACGGGCAACCCGACGGGTTCCTCCGCTGCAAAAGACCAGCAAAACAGGAGCTTGCCCATTATTGAATGGGCGCATATAGAAGGGTCAAAAGCGTCATTCGATATGTTTTTCGGCACCGTGCAGCTGCCAAACAACCGCCGGCTTGATATCGAAGTGTATCAAGATATGGGTGACATAGGCTTGGCCGAGGATATTTTCAAATCCGTCACTGAGAGTTTAAAACTCACGGATAACCAGCTGCTCGAAGCAGGCAGCAAAATTATCGCAGAAATTAAAAGTAAGGGACTCGACAGTTTTTCGGCTTATGCCGGTAAAAAACAGAAGGACCAGGAAAACTTCTTTCTTGTTAAGGACGCCGGAGGTCGCGCCGTCGGATTTATAATGGAGGCGATGGGCCCTAACAAACAAAAACAGTTCGCAGCGTGGAGTTATTACTACATTCGCGGGCGGTACGAATATAAGCAGATAACATTTTTTCAAAGCGGAAACAATCTTGATGAGTTCGCCTGGAAAAGCGAGACCAGCGGTCCGGGCGGAAGAAGAGGCGCCGAAGTAGTCCTGGATAAAGACGGGATTATGACCGTTAGTGAATTCGGCCTGCGGGCCGAAGAGAGCAATTACCAAATCGGCCCTGCGGCGATACCGGATGTCCTGGATAAGTTTCTCTTCAGCCAAATGCTCGACAGTGACCAGAAAGAAATCTCTGTGGATATAATTGAGGCCGATGGTAAAATTACACCGGTGCTTATTTCCAGAATAGAAGCGGGACCTTCCGCTGCTTCGCCTGCAGCATCGGCTCGCGCCAATAAAGGCGGAGGCGGGAAAAATCGAAGCAGCGGAGTTGATGCTGCCCTGGAAGAAGCCGCCTATGTATTCAGGATGGACCTCTTGGACGGCCGGGGCTTTTACCAGCAAGTGTATCTTGACGACCAGAGGCAAATTTCGAGAATATTATTGCAGCAGGAAAGCACCTATACTTTTGAACGCACCGATGCTGAAAATATACTGAGCGAATTCCCTGAACAGGGCCATATTTTACAAAAGAAGGACAAAATACTGGAGCAGAGCCAGCTGCAGGAAAACGGCGAACAGCAGCCGGCTGCCAGTTATTGAAAGGTATTTTCTATGTCGGAGCGTTATGATTGCATCATAATAGGAGCGGGCCCGGCAGGCCTGAGCGCGGCGCTTTATGCCGCCCGCGACAGATTGAAAACGTTAGTGCTCGAAAAGCTTGTCCCCGGCGGGCAAATCAACACCACCGACAGGATAGAAAACTATCCCGGCATCGAACGCATAGACGGCCCGGGTTTGATTGAACAAATGCAGAAGCAGGCCGTGACCTTCGGAGCGGAAATAAAAACCAGCAGCGAAGTTACCTCTTTGAAAAAATTGAATGACGGCAATATCGAGATTAGCTGCGACAGAGATAAGTTCATAACAAGGGCCGTCATTCTGACGCCCGGCAGCGATTATCGCAGGCTCGGCGTTCCAGGCGAAGAGGAATTCCGCAACGCCGGTGCAGGCGTCAGCTATTGCGGGACATGTGATGCCCCGTTCTTTAAAGAAAAGCAGGTTGTTTCCATCGGAGGGGGCAATACCGCGCTTGAAGAAACGCTGCACCTGACCAAATTCGCCGCCAAGGTAACGCTGATACACCGCAGGAACGAGTTCAGGGCGACCAAAGTTTTGCAGGAAGAAATCCAGGCCAAAGCGAACGAGCCGAATTCCAATTTGATTATAAAATACAGCACCGTCGCAACCGCTATCGAGGGCAAAGGAAAAGTCCAGTCAATCAGGCTCAAAAATACAAAAGCCGGCGAAGAAGAAAATTATAGCTGTGACGGCGTATTCATATTTGTGGGTATGGTGCCGAACACAAGCTTTCTTAAAGGCTTTGTGGAGCTGACCGGGAACGGGTTTATTAAGTGTGACTGCGCCTATCTCCGCACAAACGTGCCCGGCGTATTCGCTGCCGGCGACTGCAGAGTCGGAGCGGCTATGCAGTTAGCTACAGCGGTCGGCGACGGAGTCCTTACGGCAATGATGCTGAAACAATATTTCAGAGACCCTAAATGGTGGAACGAAACCGTCAGCGATGTGCTTCAGCCGGGCGGATGGTAAGCGATGGATTATATTGCTCTGGGAATGATTTGGTATGTAGTTTTCATAATTTCCGTGACTTTTCACGAGGCGTGTCACGGGTTTGCCGCCATAAAGCTGGGCGACCCCACAGCTTATCATCACGGTTTGGTCACCACAGACCCTGTACCGCATATTAAAAGAAGCCCTTTCGGCATGATAATCGTTCCGATACTCTCATTTTTGCTTTCCGGCTGGATGATAGGCTGGGCCAGCACGCCGGTCGACCCATACTGGGTGCGGAACAACAGGCGGAAGGCGGCCCTGATGTCCCTGGCCGGTCCGGCCGCGAATTTGATTCTTGTTTTTATGGCGGCAGCGATAATCCACGGCGGTATCTATCTTGGCTTTTTTCACGCCCCCGAATCAATTACTTTCACGCATGTTACCGAAGCGGAGACCGCAGGGTGGGCAAACTCCGCGGCGATAGTAGTAAGCATTCTCTTTTCGCTAAACCTGATTTTGCTGGTTTTCAACCTGATTCCATTACCGCCCCTTGACGGAAGTAATGTGCTTTTGTTTTTTCTAAGCAACGAGGCCGCGGAACGCTATGAAAGCCTTCTGCATCATCCGACGTACGGAGTGATTGGGCTGATCATTGCCTGGCAGGTTTTTGGCTCTGTCTTTGTCCCGATACATACACTGGCTCTAAATATACTCTATCCAGGAGCATGGTATCATTAGGCTGGTGCGTGCAATCTTTTAAATCGCCGGCGGAAAACATAAAAGTGTTGATAAAAGCTCGAAACCGCAATATGCTATTTTGATAAAAGTGGGAGCTTTTCGTAAGTCTGGTTATGCAAAAACGGCAATTGGGATATACCGATTTGAAACTGACGACCGTCGGGTTAGGCACCTGGGCGATGGGCGGCCCATGGCAGTTCGGATGGGGACCGCAGGACGACGGCGAAGCAATTGCCGCAATCCTGGCTGCTATGGAGAAGGGAATTAACTGGATAGATACCGCACCTGCCTACGGCTGCGGCCATTCCGAGGAGCTTGTCGGAAAAGCCCTCAAGCAAATTAAAACTAAACCTCTGGTCGCAACAAAGTGCGGCCTGCTCTGGAACGAAAAAAGAGAAAAAGTCGGCTGTCTGAAAGCAAAAAGTATTCGCCGGGAATGCGAGGACAGCCTGAAACGCCTCGGTATCGATGTGATTGACTTGTACCAGATGCACTGGCCCGACCCGGATGAAGACGTCGAGCGGGCGTGGGAAGAAATGGCCCGATTGGTCAAAGAGGGAAAGGTGCGATACATAGGCGTATCGAATTTTAACGTCGGGCAAATCAAACGTGTCCAGAAAATTGCCCCCGTTGCCTCGCTTCAGCCGCCATACAGCATGCTCCATCGTGAAGCCGAAGATGAGCTGCTCGAGTTTTGCGCAGCGAACAATATCGGTGTTGTCGCATACAGTCCGATGCAAAGAGGGCTGCTCACTGGCAAATTCAGCAAGGAGCATCTTTCGTGTTTGCCTTTGGATGACCATCGAAGAAGAATGCCTGATTTCCAGGAGCCGCGGTTTTCCGCAACTCTGCAGCTTGTCGACCAGCTTCGGCCAATCGCAAATCGAAACGGCAGGACGCTGGCTCAACTGGCAATCAGCTGGGTCCTTCGCCGAAACGAAATTACTGCTGCCATCGTCGGCGCACGAAGGCCTTCACAAATCAAGGAAACCGCCCCTGCTGCCGACTGGAAGCTGGCCGCGGAAGATATAGAACAAATTGAACAACTGTTAAAAGAACGACAGGAAAAAATAAATGGCAAACGATAAAACTATATATGCAAGTCCGCTTGTCGAAAGAAACGCTTCGAAGGAAATGGCCGAGCTTTTTGGTGCGCAAAAAAAGTTCAGCACGTGGCGCCGAGTCTGGCTGGCCCTCGCAAAGGCACAAAGGAAACTCGGCCTGAAAATCAGCCAGGCGCAAATAAGCGAGATGGCCAGACATCTTGATGATGTTAATTTTAACAAGGCCGCCGCTTACGAAAAGAAATTCCGGCACGACGTGATGGCGCACATCCACACCTTTGCCGATGCTGCGCCGAAGGCGGCGCCGATAATTCACCTCGGCGCAACAAGCTGTGACATCACCGACAACACTGACTTGATTATCATCCGCGACGCCCTGCAAATCACAGCAGGCAAACTCGCGGCCGTTATAAATTTACTTGCGCTCTTTGCAAAAAAACACCGCTCGCTGCCGACACTGGGCTTTACGCACTATCAGCCGGCACAGTTGACTACCGTCGGCAAAAGAGCAACATTATGGAGCTATGAATTCGCACTCGACCTCAATGAAGTCGAGCGCCGACTCGATACGCTGCCGTTTAGAGGCATCAAAGGCACTACGGGGACACAGGCGTCATTCCTCGCTTTATTTGACGGCAGCCATAAAAAAGTCGAGCGGTTGGACAAAATGGTCGCCGCCACCTTTGGGTTCAAAAACATCTGCGCCGTAACAGGCCAGACATACCAGCGAAAATTTGATACGCTCGTCGTAAATACCCTTGCGTCGATAGCGCAGTCGGCCCACAAACTATGCAACGACCTTCGGCTGCTCGCGAACTTAAAAGAGGTCGAAGAGCCGTTCGAAAAATCACAGGTCGGCTCAAGCGCGATGGCGTATAAGAGAAACCCGATGCGGTGCGAGAGGGTAACGGCTCTTAGCAGACTGGTGTTGAGCCTGGCCTCCAGTCCACACATGACTGCCTCTGAGCAGTGGCTTGAGCGAACGCTCGATGACTCGGCTAACAGAAGAGTTGTTGTTCCAGAGGCGTTTTTGGCCGTCGATGGTATTCTGGAAATCCTTATTAATGTTCTCGATGGACTCGTCGTTTATCCGAAGGTGATAGCGGCACATGTCGAGGCGGAACTGCCCTTTATGGCTACCGAAAATATCCTGATGGCCGCAGTAAAAGCAGGCGGCAACAGACAGAAGCTTCACGAAAGAATCAGAGTTCATTCTCAGGCCGCCGCCGAGCAGGTCAAAAAGCTCGGCAAGCCGAACGATTTAATAGAGCGGCTTAAAAGTGATTCCGCTTTTGCGAAAGTGGATTTCAAAAAGGTCTTGAATCCGAAGGATTACATCGGCAGGACGCCGCAGCAGGTCGATGAATTCATAAGAGTTGTCGCGGCGCCGATAAGAAGAAAATACCGCAGTGCTCTTGGCAGAAAAGTTGCATTGAAAGTATAAAGGATTTTTCATCGTGACCAGAGAAGAGTTAATCAAGCGTATTAAGGAAGCGGCGTATCTGGAAGGCGACTTCACCCTTCGCAGCGGAAAGAAAAGCAAATACTATCTCGATAAATACCTTTTCGAGACCTGCCCTGATATTCTAAAAGCCCTCAGTGAAGAATTCGCAAAATATGTAACCAGCGATGTTACCTTGATAGCCGGCGCTGAATTAGGCGGCGTGGCTTTGGCGGCGGCAACAGCGATGCAAACAAACAAAAACTGGATAATAGTCCGCAACAGCAAAAAGGGCTACGGCACAGGAAAATTGATTGAAGGCGTTTTGAAAAAAGGCGATGTAGTTCTGCTCGTTGAGGACATCGCCACCACCGGCGGGCAGGTCCTTGAAGCAGCCAAAGTCATCACCGAAGCAGGCGCAGCGGTCAAAAAAATCGTCGCTTGTATAGACCGCAAACAGGGAGCGGGCGAAAACATAACAAACGCAGGTTATAAATTCGAAAGCATCCTCACCAAAACCGACCTCGGAATAAAAGATTGAGTTTTACCGCAGCAAAATATGAAAATCAGAAGAGGCCAGCTGCCGATACTAATTGTTAATCTTTGTGCTATTTTATCTTTTGGCATATATTTTATCAGGAATTTCAACTATGAATTTGTCATTTATGTCGGGGTGATAGCGATCTTTCTCGTAATTTTTGTACTTATCAACGATAAAGTTTATTTTCCAAATTATGTGTTGTGGTTGCTGACTCTTTGGGCACTGATGCATATGGCCGGCGGCTCAGTTCATATAAACGGGACACTTTTATATAAGCTTATGCTGGTGCCTCTTTCGAAGACTATTCCGATATTTTGTTACGACCAGCTCGTTCATATTATAGGTTTTGGCACAGCAACGGTTGCGATGTATTATCTCTTAAGGCCGCTGTTGAGGCCTGATATAAACGGCTGGTGGTCATTATCGATAATTTTAATTTTAGCCGGCCTTGGCGCCGGCGCTTTTAACGAGACTGTAGAGTTTCTCATAACCCTTTGTGTTCGGGAAACGAAAGTCGGGGGATATATGAACACGTCTTTGGATCTGGTTTCGAATTTTATCGGTTCTATAGCCGCTCTTTTGTTTATAAGACTGAAGGACGCGGCATATCCTGTTAGCCGGTAGCTGTCGGCTTGTGGATATTTTCGATTATACGGATTACTCGCTCTGCAACTGCCAGCTTGGATTGTCTCTTTATTTTCAGCCAACTTCCATTCAGAACTTTTATGTCAACATCAGTTCCATCAGCGCCGATAGCAGATAGGCTGTTGGCGATTATCATATCAAGATTCTTTTCTTTCAACTTCTTCTCGGCGCCGGTTCGGGCAGCTTTGTCCTCCAGAGCAAAGCCGGCAACGATTTGGCCTTTTCTTTTGTGCTTTCCAGCCCACTTTAGGATATCGATTGTCGGTTTTAATTTTATTATCAGCTTTTTGCCTGATTTCTTAATTTTTGTTTTTGATTTCTTAATCGGCGTGTAGTCTGCAACCGCAGCAGCCATAATCAGACAATCGCATTTCGCGAAGGACTTTCTCACGGCTGCAAACATCTCGGCGGCGCTGTCAACGCCGACAAAATCTACTCCCACTGGCGGCTGCAAATCCGAAGCGCTGACAAGCGTAACGTTATGACCCGCTTTAGCTGCCGCCAGCGCAA
Organism: Phycisphaerae bacterium; assembly: GCA_028714855.1. Taxonomy (NCBI): domain Bacteria; kingdom Pseudomonadati; phylum Planctomycetota; class Phycisphaerae; species Phycisphaerae bacterium. Next base: position 163,781 of record JAQTLP010000002.1, read on the forward strand.
GGGCATAACCCATTTTGCCGCTGCTTGCATTGGAAATGAAACGAACGGGGTCGATATATTCGCGAGTTCCGCCTGCTGTTATTAGAAAGTGCATTTTGCCGAATGGTTTATCTTTTTCTGTGTTTAATTTTCGAGGCGATTTTTTCGATTGCCTCCAGAATATCCTGTGGCTCCGACATTCTCCCGATGCCTTCTGTGCCGCAGGCAAGCCGGCCCTCTTCAGGGCCTATCAACTGAAAACCCATCTCCATCGCCATTACGATATTGCGCTGCACGGCGGGGCTATCCCACATATTATTGTTCATTGCCGGAGCTAAAAGAGTCGCCCCTGATTTAATCAGCGGCCAGCAGACGCAAATGGTCGTGCTAAGCAAGTCATCACATATGCCGTTTGCAATTTTGCCTATAATATTCGCCGTTGCCGGCGCAACGACAACGATGTCCGCCCAGTCAGCCATGCTGACATGACCTATCTGGAACTGTTCATCGGCCTGCCACATATTCGTATAAACCGGTTGCCCCGTTACCGCCTCGAAGCTTTTCGGGCAGATGAGCTGACAGGCGTTTTCCGTCATTATCGTTTTCACCACAGCGCCGGCTGCGGTCAGCTTGCTGGCCAAATCGACCGCCTTATATGCAGCAACCCCGCCGCTGACACCCAGTAATATATTGGGCGCCATTTTACTCCACGCCGCAAAACGGGAGCCTTTCAGATGACCACGATTTGATTTTTTTTCGGGCATCGTCGCCTCAATTACTCTCCCGGTTTGTTAATACTGCCGGACTCGTAGTCGATGGCAATCTTATCCTGCAGGATTTCCTGAACAACGATTTCCAGTTGTGTTTTGCCTTTGGCATCCTCAATCAGCGGCCGAGCCCCTTCCATCAGCTCATCCAGCCGTTTTTGAATCAGCGCCGTTAGTCTGTATCTGCCGCCGACTTTGTTGACTATGTCAGTGCTTTTCAGATCCTCTATCATTCTTTTTCTCCAATGCTCTGCTTAATAATTTGCACTATTTCTTTTACCGCCTGTTCCAAATCGTCATTTATAACCATATGTTCATAGTATTGCCACGCAGCGGCGATTTCAATGCCTGCTCCGTTCAATCTTTTTTCAGCCGTTTGAACATCTTCTCTGCCGCGATTGTTCATTCGTTCGGCCAATTTCTTCGGTGTCGGCGGCAGAACAAAAATCATCACGGCAGCCGGGTATTTTGCTTTTATCTGTTTGGCGCCCTGAACGTCGATTTCCAAAATAATGGTTTCACCGGCCCGCAGCGCATCCGCCACCTTGTCCTTCGGTGTTCCATAAAAATTACCGAAGACCTCTGCGTGCTCCAACAATAAACCCTCATTTACACGTTGCTGGAACTGCTCCTTCGATATAAACCAGTAGTCCCTGCCGTCCACTTCATTCTCGCTTTTAGGCCTGGTGGTAACGGAGATGCTAAGATGAGCGTTTTTTAACTGTTTAATTACCTCTTTGCAAATCGTGCTTTTGCCCACGCCGGAGGGGCCGCTCACTATTACCAGTTTGCCGATGCCGTCTTTAGTTTTGAGTTTTGAGTTTTGAGTTATCATTAGGGTCAAGGTTTCTATTTTACGGGTTTCCCTTATTCTATATTCTGAACCTGCTCTTTAATCCGGTCTATCCAGCACTTTATATCAACCACGCAGCGAACAACCTCAGTGTCATAGGCCTTGCTGGCGATGGTGTTGGCCTCCCTGAGCATCTCCTGACTGATAAAGTCCAGCCTGCGCCCCGCCTGGGCATCCGACTCGCAGCTCTCAGCGAACTGCTGCAGATGCGAATCCAGCCGGGCAATCTCCTCGGATATATCCGACCTGTCGGCAAAAATCGCCACTTCCCTGGCAAGGGTTTCTTTGTCCAATTTAAGTTTTGCGTCCGCAAGAAGCTCATCGACCCTCTTTCTCAGTTTCTTCTGATATTCCTGCAAAAGAGTCCCGCTGTTAGCACGTATCTGTTCGAGGTTCTGTTTTATAGCTTTGCAGTGACTACCCAACTCGGCCGCAAGGGCAGTACCCTCTGCAGCACGCATTTGCTTGAGCTGGTCTATCGCCTTTTGCGCAATATTTAAAACTTCTTTTTTTATTTGCTTGGCCTTTTCTTCATCCGGCATCGCCGGCCGAACAATCCCAGGCAGAGTCAGCAGCCCGCCTATATCGATTGAGCTTTTAGTATCAACCGAAGAGGCAATCCGGCTCAGCTTCTCCATATATGCCCGCAGGGCCGTCCCGTCGATATCAAAGAGTACATTTGCCGGCGCATTTTTCAGGCGCAGCACGCAGCTTACCATCCCGCGTGAGAGGTTTTTTCGCAGAAGCTTGTCAATATCTTCTTCGAGAAACGCCGCCGTCTCAGGCAGTCTTAAACTGTTCTTTAAATAACGATTATTGACCGTCCTGATTTCCACGATGTAGGTTACGCTGTTAATTTCGCCCTGTGCTTCACCAAATCCGGTCATACTATTTATCATGGCACTGCACTTTCAATTTGTATTGCGTATTTCTTTCAGCACGGCGCATAAGGCACGGCTGTATTATCTGCCGAGCGAATTTGCATCGGCGCTTTCGCCGCCTGTCTGGACAGGAGCCAACGGCGGCTCTGAACCTTGCGGCTGCTGTTGAACCGGCGGTTGTTGAGCCGGCTGCTGCTGGGCCGGCATTTGTTGAGTCTGTTGAGGCTGGCCCGCGCCGAAGCCGCCGATACCCGGTTTGTAGTATTTGGCCATTGCCACAGCGAGCGCCAAAAACACACCCGCCGCCACTATTGTAACCCAGGTCAGGAAATCGCCGGTTTTGGAACCTAAAAGTCCGCTTGCCAGGCCGCCGCCGAAAGCAGCTCCCAGGCCACCGCCTTTGCCTTTCTGAACCAGAATGATTAAAATCAGTATCACCGCGCAAATAATAAAGGCAATAGCAACTAAATTCATAAAAAAACTTGCCGCCAACATCGGAAAAGCCATCATATTTATTTCCTTTACAAATATCGAACAGGGAAAATTAATCATTTACGCTAATTACACTGCCGTCTGAATTATCGCGACGAAATCATCTGCTTTCAGACTTGCTCCGCCTACGAGCAGGCCGTCTATATCATCCTGGTGCATCAACTCTGCCGCGTTGCCTGGTTTTACCGACCCGCCGTAGAGAATACGGGTTTCAGCAGCTACTTTGGCATCATATATTTGCTCAAGCAGCTTCCTTATTAAGGAATGCACCTCTTGTGCCTGCTGCGGCGTTGCTGTTAAACCTGTTCCAATCGCCCAGACTGGCTCATAAGCTACGGTTATCGCGGAAACCTTCTCTGCGCTCAAGCCGGCCAGCCCCTTCTTTATCTGCCGGGTTACTACTTCTTCTGTCTTCGATGCTTTGCGCTCTTCAAGCAACTCGCCTACACAGAATATCGGCAAAAGCCCGCCAAGTATAGCAGCGGTGACTTTCTTATTTATCAGCTCGTCTGTTTCGCCAATCACGTGCCTGCGTTCCGAATGACCGCACAAAACATAAGTGCAGCCGATGTCTTTCAGCATGGCCGTGCTTATCTCGCCGGTAAATGCCCCGTCTTTCTCATAGTAAACGTCCTGAGCACCGACGGCAACGCCTGACTGACGAAGGACGCCGATTACGCTCGGCAGATAAACAAAAGGCGGACAAACCGCCACGTGGACGCCTTTTTTTGCCGCCGCTGATGTCCCTGAGACAATCGCCTCGGCCAACTCCACGCTGCTGCTGCTGTTCGTATTCATCTTCCAGTTGCCTGCTATGAATGGCTTTCTCATAAAACTCAAGTGACTTTCTCCTAACTAACTGCCTGCCAAATTCAATTACAATAATTCTGTTGCCTTCGGAAAGCTGCCCAACACAGAAAGCTGCAGGCAATGCTTGCCGGCCTCGGCCAATCCTTTTTTAACGTGCTCATCCGTTCTGTGGCCGAGGAAATCCATAAAGAAGTAGTATTCCCACTGTCTTTTTTTGCTCGGCCTGGATTCTATGTTCGTCAGGTTGATACCGTATTTCTTGAAGACATCAAGCACATCCGCCAGAGCGCCGGCCTTGTGGGAGGTGCTGAACAGGATAGCGGTTTTGTCCTCGCCGGTTGGTTTCGCATCTTCTTTACAGATTACCAGGAACCGCGTTATATTGTTGGCGTTGTCCTCGATATTTTCACAAACAACCTTCAGCCCGTAAAGCTCTGCCGCGATGGCGGAGCCAATAGCTGCGGCTTTCGGCTCTTCCGCCGCCATTTGTGCGGCCTTGGCGCTGGAGGCAACGGCTACAGTCTGGGCCTCTTTAAAAGTCGCGCTCAGCCAGTTCCGGCACTGGGTAAAAACTTCCGGCTTAGAATAAATCTTCTCTACCTGGTTCAGCGGACAATTAGCCAATAGACTGTGGTGAATCGCCATCAAAACCTCGGCGCAGATTTTCACGTCGGACTCTATCAGGGCGTCGAGCGTTTCTATCACGCCGCCGCCGGTGGTATTTTCTATCGGTGCAAGGCCCAAATCGCAATGACCCTTGCTGACTTCTCCGAAGATGCTTGTAATATCCGCCAGCGATTCGTATTCGACGCTCTGGCCGAACTTAAGCATCGCCGCGCTGTGGCTGAAGCTGCCGCCGGGGCCGAGGTAACCGATACGCAAAGGCCTTTCCAAGGCGAAAGAGCCGCTCATCAGTTCGCGCCAAATAGCCGTCAGGCACTTGTCCGGCAGCGGGCCTTTGTTTGCCTTGGCAACCATATCAAGAACCTCTTTTTCCCTGTCCGGCGAGTAAACGGGTTTGCCGGTCTTGTTCTTCAACTTGCCTATCTCCACGACAATGCGCGCACGCTCATTAAGCAGCTCTACGAGCTGGAGGTCAAGTTTGTTAATTTGATTTCTCAGTTCTTCAAGAGACATAAGCCGACGCCGAAATGAAGGATAAAATTACAAGCGAATCTCCGGTAACTCAGCCGTTTTTCCTAAAACTACTACTTTTAACAAAATTTTGCTCTTGCGTCAATGAATTTGGCATATTTAGATATGAATTGAGCGTTAAAAGCTAAAAAAATGCAAAAAACGATAAAATATACGATTTTCAAGACAAAACGAGGCTATTTCGGCCTTGGGGGGCTTGAAAAACAGCTTTCTGCTTGACTTTCCGGCCTGTTTAGCCTATTGTCAGGGTGTATCTTCTGATTGGAGTTCAGCTAAAGAGAAACACACAGGTTTTTATAAGGAGGATGGTAAAATGGGTAAGATTAACAACTCTACAAGCTTAATTTTTGCACTGCTGGTCTTGACTGCTTTTTCTGCAAATGTCTATGCCCTTTCCGGCAACGGTACAGAAAGCGACCCGTGGCTTATCAAGTCGCTGGCAGATTTCGAGGATTTTGTCGCTGATGCGAATTACTGGGATGATTACACGCGCCTTGATGCTGACATTAATTTGACAGGGATAACTTACAGCACCGCACCCATCTCGCCGGACACTATAAATTCCTCGACTTTTCAGGGCACAGCCTTTACGGGAGCTTTCGACGGCAATGGGCATATGATACTCAATCTTACTATTGATGCAATAACCGGCAATGACTATCTCGGTTTGTTCGGTCAGACAGGCAGCACGGCTGAAATTAAAAATCTTGGAATCGAAGATTGCAACATAATCGGCGGAACCGGTTCTGAGAGAGCCGGAACACTGGTGGGATTTAACTACGGGACTATCAAAGAATGTTACACCACAGGAACTCTTGTTGCAGGCGACCGTATCGGCGGGCTGGCAGGATATAACAGCGGCGGAGTTGTCAGTAATTGTTATGCAATGGTAAGTGTAACGGGCGATGATGTTGTTGCCGGGCTGATAGGAACCTGTTTTAGCAGCACTGTCAGCTATTGTTATGCAACGGGAGCTGTCAGCGGCGACCTCGACGTTGGCGGGCTGATGGGTACAAGCAGCAGCGATACTGTCACAGCCTGTTTCTGGGACACCGATATAGGCGGGCCTGACAATGGTATTGGAACAGGCAAAACCACCGCCGAGATGCAGACTAAAAGCACGTTTACCGATACCGGCTGGGATTTTATTGGTGAAACTGACAACGGCACAGATAATATATGGACAATAGACGAAAATAACAATTACCCGCGATACTGGCAGGGGATTTTAAACGGCAGCGGCAGCGAGGCAGACCCGTTTGTTATAGAATCACTGGCCGATTTTAATGAATTCAGTTCCAATGATTTATACTGGGGCGCCGGCTTATATACTCGTCTCGAAACAGATATTAATCTTTCAGGCACAACATACACAACCGCTGTTATTTCAGCCGATACTTCGCCTGATTCAGATTTTCAGGGTATGCCGTTTTCAGGATATTTCGATGGCAACCGTCATATGATATCCAATCTTCAAATCAATGTGGGTGCGGGAAATTATTATCTCGGTTTGTTCGGTTATATCGATAATGAAGCAGAGATTAAAAATCTCTATATAGAAAACTGTAATATCACTGATGGGGATGCTGTCGGCGATATTGGCTGTCTGGCAGGGGCAAATAACGGGACGGTCATCAATTGCTGTGCCAGTGGAAGCATAACCAGCGAAAGGCCTATTTGGCTGGTCGGAGGGCTGATTGGATACAACGTTGGTAACGCCGCGGTAATCGGCTGTCATGCGGCGGTGACTGTCAACACAACGGCAACTACCCTCGGCGGAAGTGATATTGGCGGACTGATAGGAAGAAATTTCAGCGATAATATTATCAGCAAATGTTATTCAACCGGAGATGTCTACGGCAAACAGAGTGTCGGCGGACTGATCGGAGGCAATATGGGATATCTTGTCAGCGACTGCTATGCAACGGGCAATGCCAGCGGTATCGTTAGCGTCGGCGGACTGGTCGGGTCTAATAATATAGGCGACAGTGAAATCAGCAATTCCTATTCGACCGGAGCCGTCAGCGGAAGCAGCAATGCCAAAGGGCTGGTGGGATACAATGTCGGCACTGTTACGAACAGCTTCTGGGATATCGAAACAAGCGGCAAGTTAACAAGCGCCGGCGGAACAGGCAAAACAACAGCAGAAATGAGAACAGCGAGCACATTTTTAGATGCCGGCTGGGATATGGTAGCGGTTTGGAATATCGAGGAGGACCAGATCTATCCGCTTTTGAGAAAATACTTGGCAGTCGACACCAATTATGACGGCATGGTTAATATGATAGATTTTGCTGCCTTTGCCAATCACTGGCTTGAAGGCGTTGAATAAAATCAAAAAATCCGTGCAGTCTGTGGAATCCGCGGTTAAAAATACCAAAGTGATAAAGTATACAATTTTAAAGACTAAGTGGGGTTATTTCGGCCTTGCCGCTACTGATAATGGGCTTTTGCGAAGTTATCTGCCATTAGCCAAGCGCGAAAGTGTCAAATCACAGCTATTACGGAATTTCCCAAATTCCAGATATGATAACAGCCTTTTTAAAAAGACCCAGCAGCAGATAATCGCTTATTTCAATGGTGTTCGCGTAGACTTCAGAAACGTCCCTGTTGAGTTGTCCGGATTGGGCTTATTCGCAAAGCAGGTTTTGAAAGCTTGCAGGGGTATAAGATTTGGTCAGATAGTTACCTATGGCCGATTGGCCGAAATGGCCGGCAAACCCGGCACCGCCAGAGCTGTCGGCGGAGTAATGGCCATAAACCCCCTGCCGTTGATAATTCCCTGCCATCGCGTAATCCGTGCTGACGGCTGCCTCGGCGGATTCTCCGCCCACGGCGGCGTCTATCTGAAAAAAAAGATGCTGAATTTAGAGGCTGTTTAGCATAGGGTTTCTTTGCCGGGCGTTTTATTTGACTTGAAGAATTCGCTAAAGTAAGCTATTTCCTTGTTGTCTTTGACCAAGCGTATGAGCGGATTTTTGTGCCCCTATAACAGAACTGCGCTGGGACATTTGAAATGTTGCTTTATGTAAATATCCAATTTTTATTAATGAACCCCTTTGTGGTCTTTGTTTTCGCGCCTGTTGCGATAATTATTGGAATATTTCTCGCTGTGTTTTGGTGGGTTCGTTTCGGCTCCAGAAACGCCATAGCGATAAAAACCGGCATAGTAACCTCCGCGATAGTTGGCATAGCTTTCACGCTTTGGGCTTTTTACGCTATCAGGACATCATGCTCTTCTACTGCCGCGATAGGATATCTCTTTCTGCCGTACTATATATTTCTGTTATGTTCGGCGGCGTATTTGATTGGCTGGTCGATTGCCACAATTATTCGGGCCTTCTATGTCATATCGCACAAAACACGCCAAACCTCACTAAGGAAATGGCCTGTTTATATTGCGATGGCTGTCTTGGTTTTATTCGGCCTTTTGGCATTCAACTTTTCCGCTCGAAAACTTTTGCTCAAGAAGGCATACGTCTCTGCATCCGAATCTGAATTGGATGCGCTCTATGACAAAGCGGTGTCGAGTAAGGATATCGACCTCCTGGCAAAACTTGCGAAAAACCCGAGTACATCGCAGGACCTTCTCAGGCAAATTTACTCTTCTATCCCGGCCTCCACATTCAAGTATCCCGGCTCGAATTACAGTCCCGTCTTTGCAGAATTGGCCAGGAACAAAAAGACCCCCTCCGACATATTAAAATCTCTCAGTGAAAAAAGAGCAGGTGAAAGGCTCTTTATTGCGGCAAACCCAAATACGCCCGCGGATGTTCTCGAACAATTGGCCCGGGACAAAGATTCTCTGGTCCGGACGCAGCTTACCACCAACCCTAATGTTACAAAAGAAATTTTAATAGAGCTGAAAAACGACCCCGACAAGGTTGTCAGAAGTTACGCAAACACTTATTGGCAGCGTCGCGGCTTCTCGGATAATTAGCCCCAACCCAAAGCCTTCGCCGCCGGCTTCTATAAACTTGACCGATTGAAATACTTCAATTACTCAACAACCCCACAATATGTGGTATTAGCACATAGTAAACTGTAATCTTCTAACAACTATAATTGTATGCAGTATACTGCTTCTAAATGCCCCCGCGGCGATTGAGCGGGATGCTTCAACCAAAAACGTTAGTAGTTAGACACCTAAAATCCATTTTTTCAAATTTCTTCTATCTCTTTAATTGCAACGACTTAGCCAAAACCGCACCTCGTAGTATAACGAAGACCCCAGAATGGTTTTATCTGGGGTCCATTATACTTCGAAGCGCAGCACAGATACCCGAGAGATACTACCTCGGCCAATTACGGGGAACCCAATTCAGAAAACCCCCGTCTCTCGAATCCCCCACTTCTCAAATCCAGAATTTGTAAAAAGAATAGCTAAGTATCTTAGGTATTCCCCCTGTGAACTCTGCGGCCCCAAAAATCAATCAAAACCGTTGGTAGCTGGAGAGTAAAATCGGAAAAGCTGAAGAAATTTTTACTCCTTTTCTAACATCGAGTTACGAGGGCCGAGCCACAAGCGACGATTAAAATTTTCGCATCAATCGCGCATGTCCGTCCAATAGTAGAGAGGCTATCTCTCTTGAAAGGAATTACTAATGAGCGGTTACCAATAACTAATTAATACCTACAATTTATTTTTCTTTTTTTCTCTGCCTGTCTTAGACAGACGTGGAGATTGTCTGTTTATAAGGAAAAAATCAATCAAAATGAACAAATTATGCAAAACAAACCCAATTTCCGAAATGCCAAAAACAAGCTTAAATCCTTATTTGACAATTACTAACAACTACGAACCACGAACTATGAACTACTTAAAACAAACCCAAACAAAGCCAATTTTAGGCAGTTTACAGCAAAAAATTTTGCAAAAATATGTAAAATTTACTTGACATTGAGTAATGTATATATTACATCATGTTCGATATATATTACATAAGTCAGGAGAATCGGATATGAATAGAATACAAAAAGTGGCGTGGTGGATAGTGGTTTGGATATCAGTGGGGGTCGTTTCTGCTGTGATTGCTTTAGCGTTTATGTATTTCAAAGTTGGTATGCCGAAGTCACTGGCAGGGCTTGGATTCCTTGGCATTGCCGGGCTTGGCGGTTTAGGACCTCTGATTTTCGGAAAAGACAAAGGCAAAGTCACCTGTGATGAGCGCGACAAGCTAATCAACAGCCGGGCGGCTGTAGCGGGCTTCGGGGCGGCATACTTAGTCACAGGTCTTGCGTGCATGCTGCCGTTCTTCATATTAGGGCCCGACACAACAATGCGGGTCGGCTGGTTGCCGATGATTTTTGGGGCGGCAGGTCTCACATCGTTCTTTGTGCACTCGGTAGCGATTTTGATTCAGTACGGCCGGGGAAATAAAGGAGAAAAATCATGAATAGATGGCAGAAAATCGCATGGTTCAATCTGATTGTAATGACCATATGTCTCGCGGCTTGCCTCGTATTAGTGGTAGTGATGTCATTTCGGCAGGTTGCAACACCTCCCACCCCCTTGTCTTTGGTAATTATTCCATCATTGGTTTTCGTAGCAATATCGAAACTCCTTTTTCGAAAAAAAGAAAACCAAGTTGATTTCGATGAGCGTGACAGGCAAATTCACAAAAAATCTCAGTATGTGGGGCTGTGGGCATTCTTTTTGGCTACGACTATAGCGATAACCGTAGAAGTAATGATTTGTTTCTTCGCGGTCGGGCCCATGGGCATGCTGCCCTATCCTCTTGTTCTGCTTTTAACAATATGTATAGGGGGATGCGTTTGGATAGCTGTGGAATCTATAGCGATTCTGGTTCAGTACGGCTGGGGAGGTAAAGATGGCAAAGAGTGAAATTTCGAACCAGATTCGGAAATTACGATTTGAAAACGGCGAAATGACGCAACAGCAGTTGGCTGACAAAGTGGGTGTAACTCGTCAGACCATTCTTGCTATTGAAGCAGACAAATATTCACCATCGCTGATACTGGCGTTTAGAATAGCTAAGGCCTTCAACGTGCCGTTAGAAGAGGTATTTCAATATGAACAGAATAAGCCGTAGCCCCCGCGATAACGAAGCTATTCGAGGTGGACGACGCTGCTTCGGCGGTCGGCGTCGAGGCTGGCTTTTTTGATGGCATCGTAAAGTTTGCGGGGCCTTCGCACCTTTTCAAAAGTAAATTCGGGGTCGGATTTGTCGGTCGTCATTACCGTAACCGTGCCTATGCCGATGATGCAGTCGAGCAGGCTTCTGCGAAGTTTCAGGTCGATGATGCGGAACATATCGATGTTGTCCATTTTTCGGTTGAGAAGCCCCCTGCTCCACTCAATTCGGTCGGTGGAGACCTCGTAGCGGGTGGCTTTCAACCTGGCTATTTTTGTAAACAGCACGAGCATAACGAGAGCCGCGAGGCCGAGGCCGGCAAGGATACGATAGCGGTGGAGCATTAAAAGCTGCTGGTCGTTAAGCGCAAATCTGGGGGGCGACTTGACGGCGGGTTCGGTGATTTCGGAGTCAGGAGCGGGGGTTAACTCATCAGCAACAGGCGGCGTAACTTCTGTCGGGGCAAGTGGTTGCGACTGTTGAAGAAATGGAAGATTTTCGATGGGATAAAGTATCAGAAAGGCAGCGACGGCGAGAAAGAGAAGAGCTCTAATTGCCGAGCCGACCATCAATAAGAGGGATGGTCTGCCGACGAAGAGGATGCCGTCGGCGGGTTTTTTGTCGGTATCGGATTCGGAACCCGAGTTTGGGTCGGCTCGTAACGCCTTGGCTCTATTGGAGTTAAGGAATTCGTTGCAGAAGCGGCACTTGATTGCGGCGGCCTGGATGGTCTCGGCGCAGAATGGGCATTGCTTTGTCTGCGGCGGATTAAATGTAGTTGTTTCCATTCAGTATATATCGGAAGTTTGTCGAAAATTGTGGAAAAATGGTGATGTTAAAATATGCAGTGTGGGTAATTTGGGCTAGCACCAAACGCGCAAGTTTGCATTTTTAGGTGGGTGTAAAGTGGTAGAAATTGCTAAAATTAGCTAAAAATGCGCGCGAAAGTGAGAGAAAATGCAGATGAGTGGATGGGGCGATGAGTGAATGAGTAAAAAAGAAATCAGAAGACAGAAAAGTTTAAAAGCTGCCTAAGTTAACGCCGCCGGAGGCGGAGTAAATTAGTCGTTAGTGAATAGTAGTTAGCCAGTTGAATCTGGCAAGGCCGGTTTATCGAAACAAGACGCTGCGCGAAAGGAAAATTAACCACGAATGGACACGAATTAACACTGTTAGTTAGGGAAAAAATACAGAGCAAAAATCAAAAATATTTTTTCAACAGCCACGATGTTGCTGGTTTCCTTACACCAGTTTGTAGGCGATTTGTTCATCGAGGATATCTTTGACGGTAAGGGCGATTATGGTCTTGCCGGTTGCCATGGTTTTGGATTTCTTTTTCTTTCCCATAGCCATTAGTTTAAACCCTGCCGAATAATTTGCAAGAGGCAATAAAGATAAGGCATTCCTCACGCGGGCAACCCACGGCGGAGCCGTGGGCTATATACAAACGCCTAAACGACAGGCGTTAAAGGGAAAACCCTCGCAATAAATTGCGGGGCTAAATACTTTCCGTGCACTTACGCTTGCGGCTCCGTTGCGGGGTTTGTTCTTGATATTTGGCGGGGAAGGTGTATAATATTGCCGGTTTATGCGGGATTAATCTTATTGCGAGAGACAAAGGAGGAAAAATGAAAACGGTAATATTCTGCATTGTCGCATTTCTAAGCCTGCCAGTGCTGGCGATAGATTACAACGACTTTCCGCCTGCGCTTCAACAAATTCTCGACCAGAGAACGGATGAGCTGGCCTCAAAAGGAGAGATATTCGTAGCCGGAAATGTAACAGCGAGTGACGGAGCGTATTTCGGCAGCGGAAAGGAGCTCGCAGTAAATTTCTATCAGTGGGTCGATGCCCCTCTTGAGATATACGACAGCGGATGGTTTATCATGAAGCGCGCTTTAGAACCAATGCCGGACGATGACAGGCCGACAAAACTTATCCTGCGCGCTTTCGGATACGACCCGATTGACACGACCTTCGTCGCTTCGAAAGGAAAAGTAACATACGCGGAATTTGAAATGAAGAAAACTCCCGCCGAGGATTTGGCGACAATTACAGGGACAGTGACATACGATGATAACGAACCGGCCGGCGGGGTAAACATCTATTTGGTATTTCCACACGCTTATACCGAAGAACATCCACAGATGACGGTAATTACAGAGCCGAACGGGCGGTATTTGTTCGAGAATCTGTCTGCTACTGAATATCATCTTTACATCATGACAACACCAGAGCATGCAGGAGCCAGCGCCAATATCACACCAGCCAAGGGCAAAACCACGATAAAAGACATAGCGCTCTATCCGAATCTGAAAATTGTAATTGATTACGTTTACCAGGCGGACGGCAGCAGGAATTTTGCCGGCGGAGACCTTCAAACCGGAACAATTGAATGGGTCAACGGCAGCGACGGCATCGATTTCTCGGACGGCAGAGTGGAAGGCTACGAGCAGGAATCTACGCGGGACATAGATATGTGGCAGGCCCCTGACGGGCTGAGATTCAATATTTGCTACGGCAACGCACAACAAAAAGAACAACAAAACGGATATTACGATGCAGGGATCGCGGACTTCAACTCTGTTACAGAGGCCTCCGAAACCGGCTATTGGATGGATAGGAGGCCTTGTAAAGTAGGTCATACCTATGTAGTCAGAACCTTCGAGGGTAATTACGCGAAATTCGTTGTGAGAGACATTTTTGAAGAATAGCTAAACAAGCGAATATATCTGCACTTCAAATTGGGCAGCAATTCTGGTATAATTCCGGCCGGTAAATGGTAACTGGTGATAGGTAATTGATTATGGCTCTTCCTGTGGTAGCAATAATAGGCCGGCCCAATGTCGGCAAAAGCAGTTTGTTCAATGCGCTCGCGGGCGAGATGATAAGTATCGTCGAGCCGACGGCGGGCGTAACGAGAGACCGCGTAAGCGCTATTGTCAAAAAGGGAGAGAAGTATTTCGAGCTGATAGACACCGGCGGATACGGAATAGTCGATGCGCAGCAGCTAAGCGAGCATATCGAGCAGCAAATCGTTACGGCGATTGAATCGGCCGACATCGTGCTGTTTACGGTCGATATTCGCGAGGGAATTGTGCCGCTGGATGAAAGAATATCGCAACTTTTGCGGAGAGAGGGGCTGGCTGTAATCGGGGTCGCCAACAAGGCGGACGACGCCAAGATGTTTCCGACGGCGGGAGAGTTTTCGAGATTAGGCTTCGGCGAATTTATATGCGTTTCTGCGACGAACAATCTGAACAAGCAGGTGCTGCTGGAGAGGATTTTTGAAAAAATCGAGCACCTCGAAACCAAGCGGCCCGCGGCACCGGTGATGAAGATAGCGATAGTCGGCAAGCAGAACGTCGGCAAGAGCACTATGGTGAATGCTATGGTGGGTTCTGAGCGTGTTATAGTCAGCAAGACGCCTGGGACGACGAGGGACGCGATTGACGTGCGGTTCGAAAAGGACGGCAAGACCATCGTTGTTATCGACACGGCCGGGATAAGAAAGAAAAGCAGGATGGCTGACATTGAATTTTACAGTTTTGTTCGCGCGACGCGTTCGATTCAGCGGGCCGATGTGGTGCTGTTTTTGATTGATGCGACGGCGGATGTTTCGGATGTCGATAAAAGAATCGCCAGATTTATCGCAGACGAATACAAAAGCTGCATAATAGTGATTAATAAATGGGACCTTGCAACTAAAACGACTGTCACCGGCAGCTACGAGGATTATCTGACGAAGCTGCTGCCGGGTTTAAAGTATGCACCGATAGCTTTTACGACGGCAACGGAGGCGAAGAACGTTCAGAGCGTTCTGGATTTGGCGACGGAGATTTTCAGCCAGACAACAACGTGGATAACTACCGGCAGATTGAACAAGGCGTTCGAGGCGATAAAGGCAGAAAGTATGAGCGGCGGCAAGCACGGCGGAGGCGGCCGGCCGAACATTTTCTATGCCACGCAGGTGGCGGTCAATCCTGTTACGATACTGATGTTCGTGAATAAAACGGAACTTTTCGACGAAAATCATCGCAGATTTATTATCGGCAGACTGAGGGAACTGCTGCCGACAAGCGAGGTGCCGATAAAACTATTGGCACGTGCGCGCAGAAGGGAAAAAGAAACATAGGCGGTAACATGATATAATAATTTCGAGAGCGGAAGAGCTTTTATCCGCGATTTTAGAAATGTTCGGGAGTGTCATATGTTAGTGTTACTTCTTCTTGGGGCGACGATTCTGTTTTTTCTGGCGTATGTGATTTATGGAAGGTTTCTGGTAAAGCGATACGAATTAGACGACAACAGGCCGACGCCAAGTCACACGGATTACGACGGTATAGACCGTGTACCCGCACATAAGGCGGTGCTGCTGGGCCATCACTTTTCATCGATAGCCGGGGCGGCACCTATCGTGGGGCCCATCGTCGCCGCTCTGGCGTTCGGCTGGCTGCCGGTGCTGTTGTGGGTTCTGCTGGGCTCCATCTTCATCGGGGGGGTCCACGATTTTTCAGCTTTGATAGCGTCGGTTCGTCACAAGGCGAGGTCCATCGCCGAGATTGCAAAGGAATACATGTCCCCCCTGGCGTGGAAGCTGTTTCTGATGTTCATCTGGCTGGCACTTGTTTACGTACTGACGGTCTTTGCGGACCTTACCGCGGCCACTTTCACTGAAAACGGCGGAGTCGCCACGTCGTCGCTGCTGTTTATTACGCTGGCAATCGGTTTCGGCACAAGCGTGTATCGATTTAAGATTGGTATTCTGCCTGCTTCGTTAATTTTCGTGCCATTAGTGTTTTTCTCCGTATGGCTCGGCCAACAAATACCTATACAACCGGAGGTTTTCAGCCAAGTCGCCGGTCTGGACCCTAAAAAGGTCTGGGTGCTGCTGCTGATAGTATATTGTTTTCTCGCCTCGACATTGCCCGTCTGGTTTCTTCTGCAGCCGAGGGACTATCTGTCCTCGTTTCTGCTCTACGGCTCGGTTTTGGGAGGGTTCATAGGAATACTGTTCGGCGGGCTGCATGCCAACTACCCCGCGTTCAAGGGCTGGAACAGTCCGTCGCTCGGCCTGTTGTTTCCGATGCTGTTCATAAATGTCGCCTGCGGCGCATGCTCTGGTTTTCATTCTCTGGTCGCCTCCGGCACAAGTTCCAAACAATTAAATAAGGAATCCGATACAAAACTCATCGGCTACGGCGCGATGTTAATCGAAGGTCTCGTCGCAATTATCGCGCTGGCTACGGTGGCAATACTGGCAAGAAACGACTCCCTGGCCAACAAGGCACCTCTGGCCATTTACGGCGAAGGGATAGGCAGATTTCTGTCGGTATTCGGCATTCCGCACAAGCTCGGCTTTTCCTTCGGCCTGCTGGCTTTGTCGACGTTCATCTTAACAACCCTTGACACCGCCACCCGCTTAGGCAGGTATGCCCTTGAGGAACTCTTTCAGCTGAAGAATGCCAAGTGGCGATACCTGTCCACCATCGCCACGCTTGTTTTGCCGACCACATTTGTCCTTATTACGCTTAAAGATGCCCAGGGCAACCCCATACCGGCGTGGAAGGCGATTTGGCCTGTCTTCGGCGCAACTAACCAGCTGCTGGCTGGGCTGGTGCTGCTGGTCGTGGCGGTCTGGCTGAAGAAAACCGGCAGGAAAACCGGTTTTGTCCTCGGCCCAATGTTTTTTATGAATATAGTAACAGTTTGGGCTTTGGTGTTGCTGCTGCTAAGATACAGATTTTCAGCGGTCGGGATTATTGCAGCTGTGCTGCTGCTGCTGGCGATAGTTTTGATTATCGAGGCCTGCAGAACTATAAAGAAAGTAATTTTTACTTAAGGCGCCTCGTTTATATTACCTGCGCCCGGCGGAGTTTCGGAGGCGGTAATAGGTATCAGTTTAAATCTGGCCGTAACCGGCTGCTGATTAAGGCGAATCTCGTCTCTGCGAAGATATTCATCGGGGAAGTTATAAATAAGATTTCTTCTCAAGGGCTCGGCGGAAGCAGCGTCCTCATCGTCAATTTGCAAGGTGACCTGATAAGGCATTTTTTCGTATGCCCGTTTCGCATCTGGGGCGGCCCTGATGGTAATAGTACGTATCACCTCATCGAGATTGTCCACGATAACCCTGTATTTGCCCTGGATGTTTGGGCTTATGGAAAAGCGCAGCCTCGCAGTGGTTATAGTATAGTCGGTGAGGAGGTCTTCCTCTGGCGGCATTGTGATTTTCACGGTTTTTTGCAGCCATCTGATTTGCCCCGGAGCCAGCTCGAAGAAAGGGGCTTTTTCAACAGCCGACAACTTAGTCTGGTCGAGTTCCCTTCGAGTCAACTGAACGGTTGCGACGAGCTTCTCGCCGCTCCAGCCTTTCGGGACAAACGCATCAACCTGTTTCGGGTCAATGATTGCAGCTTTTATGGTGTTCTGCGTTTCATCGATGCACTTTACAGTCAGCAGCTTTTTATCAAGCTCAACAACTCTTACCGAGAGGGACTGCGGCTCGCAGGATTCGACTGTAAGGCCAAGTTTTTTTATCTGCTCGCTTTGCCGCAGGAAAGTCAGTAACGGCAGGGTGTGTTCGCCTGGTCCTGCGATTGTTTCGGTCTGCGCCGGGTCCAAAAGGAATTCAAGAACAAGCAAGCCATCTTTTAGTTTTCTTCTGACCTCCGCAACCTTCGATGCCGGACCTTTAAGAACCATCTTGTCGATAGAGACAGACGGTTTGTCGCCGAAACTTACCCAGAGGCCAGGGTTGGTAGACTTGGCGGTTATAACAACGCTGGGGACAGAGAATACTTCATCCAGGGCCAAGTCCGCCCAGACCCAAATCAAAATTGTTATAAAAATAACGACCAGTATTTTGCCGTAGTTGATTTTTTTTACCATTTTGACGAGCTGCCAAAGGCAATAAAAAGCATTTAGTGTCCTTAAGAACAGGTGCTATACAACATTTTCTTGTTTTCGGTTATTGTTTCTCCTGGGCAATCTCCAGAACCTATCGACAACCGGGGCCATCTCGACCATCGTGCTGATTAAGAGCTTTCTCAATTCAGCTTCGCTGATTTCCCTGGAGAGCAATCTGTTCCGTGCAATGGAGATAGTTCCGGTTTCCTCGCTTATCACGATGCAGATAGCATCGGAGCCTGTTGTTATGCCAATGGCGGCACGGTGCCTGGAGCCAAGCTCAACTCCATTCATGCTGCCTGCTTCAGCCAACGGCAGCTGCACTCCAGCGGACACAGCCCTGTCGCCTCTAATTATAACGGCCATATCGTGGAGCGGGGTACCGGGGTAAAAAATGGTTTTTAGCAGTTCGGAGGAAACCCTTGCATCGATTTCGATGCCTGTTTCTATAAATTCTCCCAGGGCGACCTTCCTCTCAATAACAATAATTGCGCCGGTTTTGGTAGCTGCAAGGCCGGTTACGGCGGTAATTATCTCCTCTGCGGTTCTTGACAGGAGGCGTGACGAGTGCGTCAAGAAACCGGTGCGTCCTATTCGTATGAGAGCACCCCTGATTTCGGGCTGAAAGGCAGCAACGGCAATAATCAGGACGGCAATTAAAAAGCCGCTGTAGAGATACTGGAGACGTTCGAAGGCAAACCGCCCAACGACCAGCTTTAAGATGAGAAAACCTGCGATGAGAATAAGTATTACGCCGTGGAACAATTTTTCTCCACGGGTTCCTTCGAGAAAGTTGACGGCCCAATAAACCACCAAGCCGATAAGAAACAACTCAATAACAATTACCCACCAATCATAATTCCCCACGCGGACGAAATAATCGATGAGCGTTCTCACAAATCAAATCCCTTTGCAGTTTCCCGAACGCAGTAAAAGGCGTTTAGGTTTCCTTCCGGCTACGGCACGCTTTGCCGAGACACATTTCAGTGCAACTATTAATCGCCGACAATCGGGGGTATCCTCTTGTCGGAGAGCGTGCTTGGCTTATCCATGAGCAAAACACGGTCTATGTCGGACATCATATTCTGTTCATTAATACCAAGATTGCGCAGATGCCTTCTGTGACCCTTAGCTGCAGTTTCGCCCGGCTGCTCAAAACAGCCTGTGAGCACAAAAACAGCAGCACACAGAAGACACGCCAGTAAAAAAGATGCGCGTTTGGCGCCCCCTGCGACACCTAAAATCGTCCAAACAAAAGATTTCTTCATTGTCCCATCCTTTTGAAATTAAACAACCGCGGCCTGCTCTGGCCAGCCGAGATTATTCCCAGAGTTCCCCCTAAGAGGGAACCCCCTTAACATCACCCAGGCAAATGTCTTTTGCCTCCGAAGCTATAACCATTATACCAGTCCGCAAAGGGGCTGTCAATGCAAAAAGCTGACCAGCTAAAGCAGGTTGATGAAAGGGTTTTTTTGTACCTGTAAAGCGAGATTTTTTGGGACGATACGGCAATGCCGGCTAAATAAGGCAATACATTGGAACTACTAAAAACAAGCAACAGCATATTGACGTGAGGGGTAAAAATGAGTAAGCTCCGTCAGAAGTGGCGAGAGCCAAACAGAGAAAATCTAACGGGAACAGTGAAAGGACGTGAGATGCTTACAACGATTATTGACGTAAGGGCAAGGGAAATACTCGACAGCCGAGGCAACCCAACAGTTGAAGTTGATGTATTATTAGAAGACGGCTCTTTCGGACGGGCGGCGGTGCCATCAGGGGCGAGCACAGGCGCTCATGAGGCGGTCGAGCTTCGCGACGACAAATCAAAACGATATATGGGAAAAGGCACTCTCGGTGCGGTGAAGAACGTCAATGAAAAGATTGCGCCGGAAGTTTGCGGGATGAACGCACTTGCCCAGGAAGAGATAGACAAGCTGATGATTAAAATGGACGGCACAAAAAATAAAGGCAAATTCGGCGCAAACGCGATACTCGGCGTATCGCTGGCAGCGGCAAAAGCAGCAGCTAATTCGGCGGGGCTGCCGTTCTACAGGTATCTGGGCGGATGCAATGCCAATATCCTCCCTGTGCCTATGATGAACATTCTCAACGGCGGAAAGCACGCAGACAACAACGTCGATTTCCAGGAATTTATGGTTATGCCTGTGGGAGCGGAGAATTTCCCTGAGGCGCTGCGAATGGGCGCAGAAGTATTTCATACACTTAAAAAAGTATTAAAGGAAAAAGGATATAACACCTCTGTCGGCGACGAAGGCGGGTTTGCGCCGTCGCTGAAAAGCAACGATGAGGCGATTGAGGTGATTTTAGACGCTATAAAGAAGGCGGGCTATAAGGCAGGCAAGCAAATCGCTATCGCACTCGACCCTGCAGCAAACGAACTATGGGACGAGGGGGCAAAGAAGTATAAATTTTTCAAATCAGCGCCGAACAAAAAAATCTCATCCGATGAGCTGGTTAAGCACTGGGCCAAATGGGTAAGCAAATACCCAATCGTAAGCCTCGAAGACGGACTCGCTGAGGACGACTGGTCAGGATGGAAAAATCTTACAGAAACGCTCGGTGACAAATGTCAGCTTGTCGGCGACGATTTGTTCGTAACCAATACCGAGCGTCTGGCCAAAGGGATAAAACTCGGCAGCGCCAATTCGATATTGATAAAGCTCAACCAGATAGGGACGCTGACGGAGACATTCGAGGCAATCAATATGGCGAAAAGGGCCGGCTGGACGGCGGTTATAAGTCACCGCAGCGGCGAAACAGAAGACACCACAATTGCGGATTTGGCTGTTGCCGCGGGCGTCGGGCAAATCAAGACCGGCTCAGCGTGCAGGACGGACAGAATCTGCAAGTATAATCAGCTTCTTAGGATTGCCGAAGACCTCGGTCCTGCGGCGCGATACGCCAACTTTATGTTCGAATAACCAAGGGCATAAGTATACAAGTAAATTTATCTCTTATGCGGTTGGTGCTATGCAGATGCAAAATATCCTGCGGACGTTTTTGTTTGTCGTTTTTTTCGGTATAGGCACAGCGGCGCTGACGGCGTCCAGTCTCTATGACGATTTGCTTCGGTACTATCGAAACCAGCAGCTTTTAAGGTCGGCGGAGGAGACCTTAAACAAACTAAAAGCACTCAATGCCGACTACGATGCGCTGCTGAAGCAGTTAGAAGAAAACCCCGGCCTTGTCAATCGTATCGCCCCCGCGACCCTCGGGATAGAATCTAACGACGCAAACACCGTTTATCCCAAAGTAACAGCCGAGCAGATGGACGCCGCCCGCAAGGTTTTGGCGGAAGATTCGAAGCAGCAAGGCGGAGCAGAAATACCTCAATGGATTATCCGATGCAGCGAACCATCCCGGCGAATAACCCTTTTTTCGGCGGGCGCCTTTTTAATTCTTATTTCGTTTGTATGCTTCGGAACATCTAAACAGGGCCACGTGAACAGAAAACCGCCTTTTAAGGGGCATAAAGGGCTTTAATTGAAAATTTTCCGCTATTTTCCAGAAATTTACCGAACCATTTCGTGAGGGCTGCGTAAGTAATAATAAATAAAAGAAATCATTTTTTCTCCTCCTAAAAACAAGACGGCGGCAGCACCGAGGGAATCGGTGCTGCCGTTTGGCTTTTATGGCCTTTTCGCCGCAGAACTATTAACCTTCAATTAAAGAGCCTGGTAATTTTCCGGAAATTTATGAAACCATCCTGCGGCACTGGCGTAAATAATAGTAGATGAAATGATGAGTTTTCCTTCCTTCTTTCGTGCTGAAACGGCAGCGCCGGGGGGTATTGACGCTGCCGCTTCTTTTTATGGTTTTTTGACCAGATAAATCTGCGTTTTGTCAGCCTGAGATGCTCTCTTCGAGGCGAGCGAGTACTGTTCTGGCTTTTGAGACTTTGTTCCCGGCGGGGCTATTCCAATGCAATTCCGCATTTCGCCGGATTTGCTCCTCGATGTTTTTGCAGGCCAAAAGCACAGTAGCGTGATTTTTATTGCCCATACATCGGCCAATTTCCGAGGACGACATCCTGGTATGCTTTCTGGCCAAATACATACTGAAATGCCGAGCAAGCGCTATGGTTCTGTCTTTCTTAGAGGAGTGTATATTGGCCGGGGTAATCCCGAAAAAAGTCGCAACAGCCGATTCGATATCCGATATGTGGACAATCGGGTCGCATCTTTCGAGGTGCTCGGCGAGGACCTCCTTGGCCATATACAGATTGACTTTTTGATTTTGCAGCTCACTATACGCGATTAATTTAAGCAGAGCACCTTCGAGCTCCCTGACGTTGGTCCTGAGATTTTCGGCGACATATTCTATTACGCTCTCAGGGACATGTTTTCGCATAGTTACGGTATATTGTTTGCAGATTTGACATCGCGTCTGGAAATCCGGCGTTTCAACTTTTACAACCATCCCTGAGACGAAACGGCTGATAAGTTTTTCGGAGAGCTGGCCTATCATTTTGGGATGCGCGTCAGAAGCGAGGATGACCTGTTTTCCCGCCAAATCGATTGTATTAAAGGTATGCAGGAATTCTTCCTGCGTTGAAGGCTTGCTGGCCAAGAAGTGAATGTCGTCGATAGCCAACAAATCCGTTTGTCGCATTCGGCTCCTAAAAGCTTCCAGTCTTTTTGTCTTCAAGGCCAGCACAAACTGATTGGCAAAGTCTTCCGCTGATAGATACAGCCAATTAGTTTGGGGGCGTTCTATGCCCACCGCATTGCAAATCCCTTGCAGCAGGTGAGTTTTGCCGACCCCGTATCCTCCGTGAATAAACAGCGGATTAAAAGGACTTTGCTGTTCTCTTATGACCGCCTTTACGGCGTTGTAAGCCAGCTCGTTCGACGAGCCGACAACAAAAGTATCCAGTGTTAATTTCAGCCGGGACCCTGAAAACGATTGTCTTCCCGTCCTCTTGCTGCGGGTTCGATTCTGAGTTTTCCCTACCAGTTGCGCCTGCGAATCGAGCTGCGTTCGTCTCTGGTGGCCGGAAAGCTCCGGGTCGATGGTAAAGGAAATCTCGCGTTCGGACCCGGTAACCGCCCGAACGGCCTGGCTGATTTCGTTTGAAAAATGATTTTCAATCCAGCTTGCTATGAAAAGGTTCGGGACGCCTATTTTTAAATACCTGTCGGTCAGGGTTAATTTTGTCGAATTCTTAAACCAGATGCTAAACTTCTGCGGCCCTACCTTCTCGGCAAGGGCCTCACTAACGGCACCGGTCTCATCCATGATTGTGCTTTGCATAATACTCTCCTCATTAAGAGCGTCTTGCTCTTTGGAAGCTGTAACCAAACATCCAACAGCAGTTATTATTGGCCGGTGGCAAAACAAATCAATCCCCTTTTTAGGAATTTCTTTTCCACCTGATAGAGGTCGTTACCTGCATTGATGTTGCGCACGAAAAAAATTTGTTTTTTAACAGGTTTTGCACATCGTAAGTTGATTTTGTGGAAAAGCTGTGGATTGGGTTTGCAGTGGATTGTCTTATTTTCCTGTGATGATTGCCGCGTATCCGCCATCGTTGTCAAAAGCCTGAGCTGACGGCAGTGTCAGCCGCTCAGTTTCAAGCTCAAAGCCTGGGTTTTTCTGCAGGAAATCTCTTACAAGCTCGCTGTTTTCGCACTTTTGGATGCTGCAGGTGCTGTAGCAGATTTTTCCCTTCGGCTTTATCATAGATGCTGCGGTTTTCAGCAGCCCGTCTTGTATTTTAGCAAGCTCTTTTATTGCCTTCGGCTTTATTCTATAGCGTGCCTCAATGCGTTTTGCCAATACGCCGGTATTCGAGCACGGCACATCCAGCAGGACCGCATCAAACTGAGAGGGTTTAGAATTCTCGAAAAGCTTTTCATATTCAACAACAGTTACACTTTTTATTCCGAGGCGGGTGGTATTCTCTCTGACTTTTTTCAGCCGCTCGCCATCAATGTCGGTCGCGACAATCTTTGCTTTATCAGCGGTCAGCTCGGCCAATTGCGTCGTCTTCGTACCCGGGGCTGCGCAAAGGTCGAGGATTGTCCATTGCTGTTTCGGCTGAAGAAGCCGCAGCGGCCGGGCGGCGGAGATGTCCTGAACGCTAAATAAGCCCTCCGCAAAGCCGGGCAGTTCCGTTATCGCCCGCGGGCTTTTGACTCTTATCATTTCTTCATCACACACTATTTCAAGGTCGATACCCTCCTCGCGAAGGGAATCAGCCAACGTCTGGATTGTTGTTTTCAGGGCATTAGGCCTGATGTAAATACCTGGTCTTCTATTGCTCGCAAAGCAGATTTGCCGAGCAAGTTCTTCGCCGTATTCGTCGAGCCAGTCGCTTATCAGCCATTTCGGCAGCGAGAAAGCGGCGCTGAGGAAATCTGCCGGTGAATCTTTCGGGTTTGGCAAGATATCAGCGTCAAATTCACAGCCGATTGACATCGTTTGCGGCAAGGCCCTTTGCGCATTGGTTTCGGAAAGTGAGATTTGGCGATTTCGTATATGCCTTGCGATTTGGCGCAGGACGGCATTAACAAAAGCGGTCTGCTTTTTGCCCGCAACGGCCTTGGCATTTTCGACCGCTTCGCTGACGATTGCGTACTCCGCGGTCGCCGGTGAATAAATAAGCTCGAAAGCGCCGACCCGAATAATATTCAATACACCAGACGGTATCCGCTCGACGGGACAATCCGCCAATTTTGCAATTGCCGCATCGATTGCACTGCGGTTTCTCATACAGCCTAAACAGATGTCGGTTGCCTGCTGTTTTTGCTCAACCCGGGCTAATAATTTGTCCAGCATGGGCCCGACGTAATTGCCGGTCGAATCAAACTGATTCAAGACGGTAACTGCTATATTCCGAGCGGTCTTTATTTTTCGGCCTGCCATTTTATTAATCCTTATTTCGATAGTATATCATAACAGAACTTACAAATTAGTACCGTTTCTTAATTCCCAATTCCCTTTTTTCGACAGGTCTGTTATAATTCCATCTATGGCGGAAATTAAGCAACAACTTATTACGTTAGTATTGGGAAGAGTTTCACGGGAACTGTCCGGAGAAGCGTTTAATCCGGCTGTTATTAAGAGCTCCCCCGTGTATTACAAGACTGCCGTACCCAAACAGGTAATCGTTGGGCAGGAAAATTTTACCATCGGCGGGAAAAACGTTACATTCCATCTGCGAGGTTACCAGCCCGACGTGCTTTTAATCCAGACGACGATAGAAGTAGAAGATATATTCCATAAGGCCGTCTTCGCCCTCGAAAGGCAATCTTACGAGCATTCATACCGCATTCTGAAAGAGTACGGCGGTGACAGCCTGTTCAGCGAGTCATACTCGGTTTTTGCAGTCTCCAATTACCAGGGAGACCCCGATCAATTTATGCGGCATAGCGACATCATCGCCTCGCTTTTGAAATCGGAAGAGCAAGTGCCGCTTGACCCGCAGGAAGTGCAATATACCCTGGCCAGCAGGATAAAATACAGCGATAATGACTTATCGATAATCGACTGGGACGGCGCATTTCTTTTTGACCCCAGCGGCGATATCGAGGAATATCTGGAACTGCTGACGCTTGCGAACCTGCAGCTTCTGCGATGCCGGATTCTCGACCATCAGCTTGACGGCAGACTATCCAGAATGGCTGAGCTGGTGCACAATATCCCTGCCGGCAAAACGTCTCTCCGCAGCAAAGACTTGTCGCAAAAACTAAAAGAGACCATAGAGATACGAATGATTTCTATTTCAGAACTACAGCGGCTGGAACGTGATATAAAACTCATCGGTGACTGGTACTCAGCCCGGTTTTACGAACTGGTCGCGGCAAAATTCAAAATCGACGAGTGGAGAAAAACCATTCGCGGCAAAATCGAATCGCTGGAGGACACTTATTCGCTGGTCGTTGAGAACTTCACGGTCTCAGCCAAGCATCGCGCCGAATGGGTGCAGATTGTCCTGTTCTTTATTCTGCAGCTCGGCTGGTTTGTTCTTATTATTATCGAATTTTTCTACTTTACCAGAGGAACGTAAAGATTAACAGTGTTTGGGGGCTTTAACAGCTATTGTGTTTAATAAATTTGTCGCCTGGACGCGTTTGCCGGCCGTTAACAAAATCCTTGAAATCCATAATGGCGGAGCCGTCCGGCTTGATTTTTATAATCTTCAATGCGTCTTCGCCGCAGATAACGTTTAGATTTTCGTCGAGCGTTCCCGGTGGCAGGCGAACAGGGCCGGTGGTTTTGACTACTTGCGCCCCTACGAAAGATACCCGCAGGGATTTGCCGGTTTTTTGGGAGACATAAACCGCTGACGCACCGGGCCAGGGGCAAAGGCCGCGGATTTTTCTTTGAAGAACATC
The DNA here is from genome assembly GCA_028714855.1 of Phycisphaerae bacterium. Lineage (NCBI taxonomy): Bacteria > Pseudomonadati > Planctomycetota > Phycisphaerae > Phycisphaerae bacterium. The sequence continues at coordinate 190,082 of JAQTLP010000002.1, forward strand.
GGCAGGTTCGGCAAAATCCAGAAAGCCGTCCGATTTTTTTAATTTTGGCGCCAAAGTTGCTTTTGAATGGTCCTGCTTTTCATAAACCGCGGTGCTATTCGCTATTTTGTCGAGCGTTTCCAGCAATAACGGCGCAGCTAATTCCGCCAGCCGGTCGTGAAGCTCGCCCGCTGTTTCGTCAGGTTTTATCTCTGTCGCGGCCCGGCCGAGGATTTCTCCCGCATCCATCTTTTCGGCGACGGTGATTATGCAGATGCCTGTTTCTGTTTCGCCCCTGATTATCACCCAGTTTATCGGCGCGGCGCCTCGGTATTTCGGAAGTAGAGATGCGTGGACATTTATGGTGCCTTTGGGGGGCAGTTTTATCAACTCATTGCCGATTTTCTGACCGAACGCGGCAACTACAATCAAATCCGGCTTGAACCCTGCTGTTTTTTGGAGTATTTCTGGGGTGTTTACATTCTCCGCTTCTATAAAAGGGACTGAATGAGCTTTTGCCCAATCGGCGACCGGCGTCGGCGTTGGCTTCCTGCCTCTTCCGGCCTGTCGAGGCGGCTGCGTTACAATAAAATCCAGACTGTAGCTTGACTGCGCTAAAGCATTCAAGCACTGGATGCCGAACTCTCCACCACCTAAATACACTATCTTCATTTTTGTTCTTCGAGTTTTTTAAGTTGTCTTCTATGTGCTATTTTAGCCACTTGGCCCATTCGATTGACTATGGTCGTTCCCTCGATGTGGTCGAACTCGTGCTGCAAAGCCCTCGCGTAAAGGCCCTCCGCCTCTTCGGTGAATTCCTTGCCGTTGAGGTCTGTGGCGGTAACGGCGCATTTTTTGTATCTTCGAATCCTGGTATGAACGCCCGGCACAGAAAGGCAGCCTTCCTCTATCGTGTCGAAATCTCCGCTCGGGGTAATGGTTGGGTTTATGTAGACCCTGACATTTTCTCTTGTTCCGCCGAGCGATATGATAAACAGCCGCAGCGGGACGCCGGCCTGCGGGGCCGCCAGGCCGATGCCTTTATTTTCGAGCATAATATCTGTCATCTTTTTGACGAGCTGCCGGATATTGTCGTCGATTTTCTCGACCGGCTTTGCCTGCCCTGCCAAAACTTGCGCCGGATAATGTGTTATCTTACATTTCTCAATATCAACCATTTTTATATCTCACAGGTTCTTGAATGTTTTAGAGCGTTTCTTTCCCAAAAGACCCCATCGCTGTACCCTTGAATAGCCGGGTTTTTCTCTGCCGCATGCAGTCTTTTCCGAGCGTAAAGACAATATTCCTCGTCTATCTCTACCATAACGAAATTCCGTTTTAGTTTCTTCGCTACTACGCCAGCGGTTCCAGTACCGGCGAACGGGTCGAAGATAATATCGCCCTCATTAGAACTTGCAAGGATAATTTTCGCAAGGAGCTTTTCCGGCTTCTGCGTCGGGTGCGGCGTATTTTCCGGCATCGACCAGAAAGGAATTGTGATGTCTGTCCAGATATTCGAGGGGGATGTCAGTCTGTATTTGCCGTCTTTTTCTTCCGCCCAGTCTTTCGGCAGGCCGTTTTCCCGATAGGGAGCGATTACTTTTCTTTTTAATTTTACAGCGCCCGCGTTAAAGGTGAAATTGTCGGAAACCGTGCAGAACCATATATCCTCGGAATTGTTTTTCCAGTCCTTTTTAGCACCCCGCCCCTTTTCTCTTTCAAATGTTATCCTGTTTCTGACAATAAAATACTTCTCGCCGAGCATCTGGATTGCCGCGGAAGACCGCCAGTCTCCGCAGATATATATCGACGCCGAGGGCTTGAGCAGTCTGGTGATTTTTTTCAGCCAGGATTCCATCCACTCGGCATACTGCTCTATCGACAACTGCTTAAAAGTATGGGAGTTGAAAGTTTTCGTCAGGTTATACGGCGGGTCAATAAATACGAGGTCGGCAAAACCGGACGGCAGAAAATCTATTACTTCAAGAAAATCCTGGTTTATGACCTTGTTGAGTATGTGTTCCAGTGGGACAGAATCTTTTATTTTCAATAAATTATCGCGGTATGTTTTTCTATCGTTGTCAAGCAGTGTAATAGTTCTATTTCGCGGTGCTGCCGTCATTTTGCCTTCTCATTATCAGAAGCAGTCTTCGCAGCGGCTGAACAATTTATTTGTCGTCGAACTCATCACCTTCGAAGATATTGCCGAGGTAGTGTTTTTTGACTGTTTCGTTTCGGACGATTTCGGCGGGAGTTCCGGCGCCGATTACCTTGCCGTGGTCGACTATGTATGCCCTGTCGACCACCTCAAGAGTTCTCTCGACATTATGGTCGGTAATAAGCAGGCTTACTCCGGAGGCAACGAGCCTGCGGAGCTCGTGCTGCAGTTCCCCGACGGCAATAGGGTCAACGCCGCTGAACGGCTCATCCAAAAGAATCAGTGAAGGGTCTGTTACCATAGCACGGGCGATTTCAAGTTTTCTGCGCTCGCCTCCGGACAGGAACCTGCCCTGGCTTTCGGCGACCTCGGTCAGCGCGAAATGCTCAATGAGCATTTCGGCTCTGCGGTCGCGTTCGGCTCTGGTTATGGACATAGTTTCCAGAATTGCATTGAGATTGTCCCTGACGCTGAGACGCTGAAAGATGCTCGGCTCCTGTGAAAGATAGCCGATGCCGAGCCTGGCACGTTTGTACATCGGCAGTTCAGTGATATCCATATCTTCAAAGATGACCTCGCCGTTGTTCGGGATAATCATACCCATAATCATCCTGAAGGTGGTGGTTTTGCCGGCGCCGTTGCGGCCCAGAAGACCGACAATACTGCGCCGGGCAATAGTAATGGATATCTTGTTGACAACAGCCCGGCCGGAATATTCCTTGACCAGATCACGAGCTTCAAGAAGGACCGTATCTTTAGGGATATCTGCCACGTTTTGTGCCTCGTTTATCATGAGCGGTATTATAACAACACCGGCAGTCAAAGCAAACAAATAGCGCACCACATAAGAGTTTCCGGCTTCGGCGGATAAAGTGGATAAATACTCTGGCGTTTCCGGGACATTTTTGCTATATAGACCTTTTTAGTTTGTTTTTGTAGTTGGAGCAAGCGTATGTTTGCGGTTATAAGCGATGTACATTCAAACCTGGAAGCCCTGACGAGGGTTCTGGCTGACATTGAAGAGCGAGGTATCGAGACGATTTATTGTCTTGGCGATGTGGTCGGCTACGGACCGAACCCCGGGGAATGTCTGGACTTGATTATCGAAAAGACCAAATGGTGCGTTCTGGGCAACCACGATTATGCGGTCTTTTACGAGCCGACAAACTTCAATTACGGCGCCGAGCAGGCAAGCTTCTGGACGCGCTTCAGCCTGGAAGATGAGCAGGAGGTTGCCAAGCGCAACAGGCGATGGGGCTTTTTGGGCGAGCTGCCGATGCGAAGAACACTAAAAGCAAAACTGGGAGCAAATCCGGCGGTGATAGACTTCGTCCACGCAAGCCCCAGAAAACCGATTAACGAATACATCTTTCCGGATGATGTTTATACCAATCCAATAAAAGTTCGCGTCCTTTTTGAGCGCGTTAAGCATGTCTGCTTTGTGGGGCACACTCATCTGCCGGGCGTGTTTATCGACGAGCCGGATTTTTACCTGCCTGACGAGCTGGGTAATGTCTATCCGATTATCGAAAGGGAAAAGGCAATTATCAATATTGGCTCAGTAGGCCAGCCGAGAGACGGGGACAACCGCGCCAGTTACGTATATGTCGAGGAAAACGAGGTTAACTTTGTCCGGCTGGAATACGATTTCGAGACCACCGCGAAGAAAATAATGGCAATCGACAAATTAGACAAGTTTCACGCCGAACGGCTGCGGGAAGGAAGATGAGAAAAGTCTGCTATTTGTTATTTATTGTTTACTTTTTATTTGCTGCAGGTAATGTAACAATCGCGGCGGAGGAAACTGCCGCTGCGGAACCGCCTGTGCTGAAAGCGGCCGAGATAATACAGCTCGGCGCAACCAACGCACCGGCAAAGAATGTTACTCTCGGCTCGACGGACCCCAAAAGCGGCTTTAAGTTCGAATTGGACCTGACCAGCAGGGGTGCGGCCATCAGCAAGGCCATCTTCAGCGAATTCGATAACCGCGACCCTGACCCTGAGGAACGTAAGAAGCTGGTGATTCTTTCGCCGGTAAAACTGTCCGAGGAAAGAGAAGTACTGTCGATGGCGAATAAGGAGTTCGTGTTCGTTAAGCAGCAGATGCGGCTGCCATTGGACAAACTTCACTGGCAGAGCTTCGACGTCGAGAGCCTGCAGGACGGCTCACAAACAGCCCGCTTCGAGGCGACCATAAAAGCCGAAGACAGCGGTTCGCCGGTAATAAAACTAATTAAGAACTACAAGGTCGTTCCGAACAGCTACCTTCTGGATTGTGAGCTTACAATCGAAAACCTCTCCTCTACAGAGCAAAAAATTCGTTTTAATTTGATGGGGCCGGTTGGAATCGACAGAGAAGACGCCAGCAGAGACGATAAAAAAGTTGTGGCAGGTTTCAGAAATTCGCAAGGCGGGATAATCAGCGTAAGACTCGACGCCAACAAGCTCCGCAAGGCAAAAAGCCCCGAGGATAGACGCTTGATGAAGCCCGGCGCCGATTTCCTCTGGACCGCTGCGGTCAATAAATATTTTGCCGCCATACTGGTCCCTATGCCGGATAAAGACAAGAATTTCTGTGACTGGGTAACAGACAAAGCAGGACGATTCTACAATCCGGATGGCCAGCCCGATACCGGCGATGAAACAGTTGGGGTCGAGTTGAAAATCGCGCCAAGCCAACTGGCAGCCGCCGGCTCGCCCGACAGCAACAGCACAAAAACGTATAGTTTCCAGCTTTATCTGGGGCCGAAGGATAAAAGCTTTTTCGATAAAAACGATATGTATCGCAACCTGGGTTTTGTCCAGACGATAGATTTTATGAGCTGCTGCTGCCCTGCGGCAATTATACAACCTCTGGCCTTCGGAATATTGGCGATTATGAAATGGATGTACGGCTTCATCCATAATTACGGCGTTGTCATTATCATATTGGTGTTCCTGATGCGGCTTGTTATGCATCCGGTTACCAAAAAAAGCCAGGTCTCGATGAGCAAGATGAGCAAACTTGCACCGAAATCTGAGGAGATAAAGAAAAAATATGCCAACGACAAGACCGAGCAGAACAAACAATTGATGGCCCTTTACAAAGAGCATGGCGCCTCGCCGATAATGGGCATGCTGCCGATGCTTGTGCAGATGCCGATATGGATTGCATTATACAGTGCGATTTACGCCAGCATAGACCTGCGGGGAGCAGCATTCCTGCCGTTCTGGATTACCGATCTTTCGGTGCCGGATGCCCTGGTCAGGTTTTCAACGGTAACAGTGCCGCTGCTTGGCTGGAAGATCAGTTCGTTCAATCTTCTGCCGATTTTGATGGGTATAGCATTTTACCTGCAGCAGAAGCTGATGCCTGCACAAACGACGGCGTCAACGCCGGAGGCCGCCCAGCAGCAAAAAATGATGATGATAATGCTGCCGGTGCTTTTCCCGCTGATGCTTTATTCGTCGCCTTCGGGGCTGAATCTTTACATAATGGCCAGCACCTTCGCCGGCGTCATTGAACAGTACGTTATCAAAAAACACATTCGCGAGAAGGAAGAGGCAGAATCACAAGGCCTGGTTGCCGTAACGAGCAAAACCGGCGGCAAAGTCAAAAAGAAAAAGCCTAAACCGTTTTTTAGAACATAGAATTCGGGACGATGTATGCTATTGGGGACACTATCGTAGCTATCAGCTCTTCGCCTTTGGGGGAAAGGGCGATTGTTCGCATATCCGGCCCCGACGCTATAAAAAAAACAAATCAGATTTTCAGGCCGACTGTCTCGTCCACCGCCCAACACCTGACGGCAGGCAGTGTAACTATCGATGACGAGTTGGAAATTGATGCGACGCTGTATTTATTCTTCTCCCCGTATTCCTATACTGGTGAGACTGTCGCCGAAATTCACCTCTATACAAACTCCTCTATAACAGGGGCCCTGGTGGAGGGCCTGCTGAATAAAGGTCTTCGAATGGCCGGGCCCGGCGAATTTACAGCAAGGGCATACCTTAATGGTAAAATCGACCTCGCCCAGGCGGAAGCTGTCAACGAAATCATCGTCAGCTCCAATAGATTTCAATTGGCCGCGGCCGAGAAGCTCCTTGGCGGCAGGCTGGCTGAAACAACGGAAAAAATCCGTTCGGCCCTGTTGGATTGTCTCACATTCATCGAAGCGGGATTGGATTTCAGCGGCGAAGATATAGAATTGGACGCCGGTGAGGAAGCGATTCAGAAACTTTCTGCCGCAAAAAGCGAGCTTGAACAGCTGCTTGCAGGCAGCATCACTTGTGAATCGACGCTTGATTTGCCGTCTGTGGGAATCGCAGGCGCACCCAACGCCGGAAAAAGCAGTCTGCTCAATAAACTGACGGGCTGCGAGAGGAGCATCGTATCTGCGCATCGCAAAACCACCAGGGACGTCTTAACCAGCATGCTGACCTTGAAGCACTGCCGATGCGTAATGTTCGATTGTGCGGGATTGGTTCCCGCCGCCGGGAACATCCTTGATGAACTGGCGCAGGCAGCTGCCATCGAAGCGCTGCGAAATAGTTCTGCGGCGGTATTCTGCGTCGATGTATCGAAGGCGGACTGGGCCGAGGATGTTTCTATTCGCAAACTGATATCGCCCAAAGTCCTGATACCGGTGGCGACAAAATGTGATTTGTTTTCAAAGGAAATGGTAGCTAATCGCATCGCAGGGCTGAACCAGCTATTCAATGCCGAATTTTTACCGACTTCTACAGAAACCGGCATCGGCATGGAACAGCTGCGCAATACAATCGATAAAAAACTAATCGAGCAAGCACTTGGCGACAATTGCGAGAAGGTATCCGGCGTCGCCCTTACCGCCCGGCACAAACAAGCGGTAACAGAGGCGATTGAGAACGTCGGCGAATCGATAAATGAATTGAACGCCGGCAACGACGAAGTTGCCGCAATGCTGCTGCGGGCCGCTTACCAGAACATCTCCGACATCGAGCAGCAGCACGTAGATGAAGAGATACTAGACAGAATCTTCTCCCGCTTCTGTATCGGCAAATAGCTATCCCCAGCCTGTAAATACACCGCGATGTAACGATTATGCAGTTTGGCGTTTGCGCTGGCCCAGCAGCACAATGTCTCGAATTGCCTCGACATCTTTCGCAGTGAGCCATCTTTTTTCAAAGTTAGGGTCCTGCACTATCTGTGCGATGGCGGAAAGCGAATAAAGATGAAAGTTCCGCTCGTCCCTGCTGCCTGCAATCACAAAAATCGCCTGCACCCGCCTGTGCGTATCCGAGAAAACGATGCCTTCTTTGCAGCGGGCGATAAGGACATCAAAGGCGTGTTCGCCTTCGATTACTATATGAGGTATCGCCAGACTATCGCTCAGAACGGTACTGCTTTCCTTTTCCCTGTCGGAAAGACGCTGATAAATATCCGTCTCCCGCACGCCGAGCCTGCCGGACAACTGCCCGGACGCAAGACGGAAGAACTCGTCAACGCTTACGGTCCTGTCTATATCCAGAACGACACACCGCTCCGCTATGCGGTCGAATCTGTCCCGGACAATTTCGTCGCGATGCCTGATTATTTCTCTAAGCTCTTTTTGGAGCGAGTGGCTGGTAAGTTCCCGGGAAGTAACTCGTTCAATCAGATGAAGCAGGGCGTATTCCCTTTTTGTCCTGATTCGTCCGTAGAACCAGTACACGAAAGTGCCAGCAACAATGAGCAGGAGGCTGACAAACAGAGCTTCTTTCCCCATTTTAAGGATTATAAAGCAGAAGCCGATGATTCCCGCAATTTGCATCCAAGGATACAACGGGACACGGAAGGTGGGGCGATAATTCTGAATACGGCTTTCGCGCAGGATTATAACGGACAGGCACGCAAGGATGTTCGTAAGGATCAGGACAACAGAAGCTGCTTCGACGAGAATCTCCAGTTTTAGAAACAGCGAAAAGATTATGAAGGCGGCAGTGACAATCAAGGCGTTTTGCGGCGTCCTGAAGCGAGGATTGATTCTGCCGATTATTTCCGGCATCAATCCGTCGTTGCTGAGCGGCACCAGACTCCTGGCAGCCGTCATAATACCGGCGTTTGCTGTGGAAAGAAAGGCCAGGATGGCCGCGATTGCCAATGCAATCTTGCCCCAGTGGCCCATAAACACCTCTGCTCCGTCCGAGACAGGCATGAGCGAGTGGCTAAGTTTGTCGCCATCGAGAACGCCTACGGTGACAAAGACCATAAACGCGTAAAAGACGCTGACCACGAGCAAAGAAATTATCATGCCCAGAGGAATATCACGTGCCGGATTTTTTATCTCCTCGGCGACACTGGCGATTTTCAAAAGTCCGGTGTAAGAAACAAACACGAAGCCGATCGTGAAAAACATACCCGAGAACCCGTGCGGGACGAAGGGTGTGAGGTTGTCGACCTTCACTTTCGGCAGGCCGACGAAAATGTACAGGAGCATAAAAGCAAGCAGACCGACGACAAGCACCACCTGAGTTCTGCCGGCTTCTTTGATACCAACAAGATTTATCCCCAGAAACAACAGGCAGAAGAATAAGGCAATGAGGTGTATATCGATATCCACAATCAGCCCGGTGAAAATCGACATACCCACAAGTGCAAACGCACTCTTCATTGCCAGTGCGAACCAGCTGAGCAGTCCCGCAACCGTGCCCACACCAGGCCCAAGACTGCGAATTATAGTGAAACAGTCACCGCCCGCTTTGGGCATAGCTGTCGTCATCTCAGCGATGCTAAGCATCCCCGGCAGCGACAAAAGACCCGCAAGAAAATAACAGACAATCACGGAAGGCCCGGCTTTGGCGTAAGCCATACCCGGCAAAATGAATAGCCCCGAGCTAATCATCGCACCGGAGGCTATGCAGAAAACATCAAGCAGACTCAGCTCCTGTCTTAGCTTCATAGTCCATTACCTCGGCTTTTCAGGCAAACTGTACGGATGATATGTTAATTTGTCCGGCCTGATTAGACAAGAGTTCATTTCGCAGCGTGTTGCGCGGCGGCGAGTAATACCAGATACAGGCAACGAAGACGACGGTTTATTTGTCTTTGGCCTCGAACTCCGCGTCGATTACGTCATCGCCGCCTTTTCGTTTGACCTCACCTTCGGGCGGAGGTTCGCTTTTGACACCGCCTTCTTTGCCCCCTGCGGAAGCGGCTTGTTTTTTGGCTGCTTCCTCATAGAGCACCTTGCCCAGTTCCTGGCCGGCAGTGCCGAGGTTTTCGATGGCCTTTTTTATGGCGTTGGCGTCTTCGCCTTTTATGGCTTCTTTCAAATTGTTAACCGCATTTTCGATTCCGCCGCGGGTTTCAGCAGAGACCTTGTCACCGTGCTCTTTGAGCGTCTTTTCTGTCGAGTAAATCAACTGGTCCGCCTGGTTCTTTAAGTCAACAACCTCTCTTTTTTGCTTATCTTCCCCAGCGTGGGCCTCGGCCTCTCTGGTCATCTTTTTAATCTCTTCTTCGCTCAGCCCTGAGCTGGATTTAATCTCAATTGACTGCTGCTTGCCCGTGCCGAGGTCTTTAGCGGAAACGTGCAAGATGCCGTTGGCGTCAATATCGAATGCGACCTCAATCTGCGGAATGCCCCGCGGGGCAGGCGGAATGTCGGCCAGCTGGAATCTGCCCAGCGTGCGATTGTCCCTGGCGAATTCCCTCTCGCCCTGCAGGACGTGAATATCGACGGTCGTCTGGCTGTCAGAAGCCGTCGAGAATATCTCTTTCTTGCTGGTGGGTATCGTCGTGTTGCGGTCAATCAGTTTTGTCATAACATTGCCCAATGTCTCAACCCCCAGCGAAAGCGGCGTTACGTCCAAAAGCAGAATGTCCTTCACGCCTGCGTCACCGGCCAGGACTGCTCCTTGCACTGCCGCGCCGAGCGCCACAACCTCATCAGGATTAAGACTTCTGTTGGGCTCCTTATTGAAAATGCCCTTGGCGATATCATAAACCTTCGGAATTCTCGTGGATCCGCCGACAAACAATACCTCTGCGATATCTTTTGGTGTAAGCTTGGCATCTTCCATCGCCTTGTAACACGGGCTTTTCAGCCGCTCGAATACCGGCTCGCAGAGCGATTCGAACTTGCTGCGGGTGAGCGTAATCTGCAAATGTTTTGGGCCTGAAGAATCCGCCGTGATAAACGGAAGGTTTACCGTGGCCTCAAGCTGCGTGCTCAGCTCGCATTTTGCCTTCTCAGCCGCCTCTTTGAGCCGCTGATGCGCCATCGGGTCATTGCGAAGGTCGATGCCCTCGGTCTTTTTGAATTCGTCAGCTAAATAGTTTATCAGCACCGCATCGAGGTCATCGCCGCCCAGGTGCGTGTCGCCGTTTGTGCTGAGAACCTCAAAGACATTGTCGCCGATATCGAGAATTGATACATCGAACGTTCCGCCGCCGAAATCGAAAATGGCGACCTTTTCGTTCTTTTTCTTTTCCAGTCCGTAAGCCAGCGCAGCTGCCGTCGGCTCGTTGATAATCCGCTCGACTTGCAGCCCCGCTATTTTGCCTGCGTCTTTCGTCGCCTGGCGCTGCGAATCATTAAAGTATGCGGGAACTGTGATAACTGCTCGTTCCACACTTTCGCCGAGATAATCTTCGGCGGTCTTTTTCAAATCCTGCAGAATCATCGCCGAAATCTCAGGCGGCGTGTATTCTTTGCCGCGGACGTTCACCTTGACTAATTCATCCGGCCCGCCGGTGATTTTATAAGGGACAATCTTTTCCTCCGCGGCGACTTCTTTATGCCGTCGGCCCATAAAACGCTTAATTGAGAATACCGTGTTCTCGGGATTGGTTACCTGCTGGTGCTTGGCGATTTGCCCCACCAGCCGCTCACCTTTATCAGTGAAACCCACTACAGATGGGGTTAGTCGGCCGCCGGAGGAATTAATCAAAACCTTCGGCGAGCTGCCTTCCATCACGGCAACCACCGAAAGCGTTGTTCCTAAATCTATTCCGATTATTTTATTAGTAGCCATATCGAAATTCCTTTCGTTTTTCTATTCTCGTTATATTAACGTGTAAGCACATCGCTGTAAATAAAATACGCAAAAGCCGTGCCAGCAGACCATACAATTGTAACTCCTGTCTATTTAAGTGGTTGCAGTTTTGGGGTTTATGCGACTATGCTCTTTTTATGCCATTTTGGCAGACGATAAGGTCTTGTGTCTGATGCTAACCGTTCAGTGCAGAACGGATTATTTTAGCTCTTAGAATGTCCCTGTGAGCGGCATCGAGCGTTTTCCCGCAGTTTAATTGCAGATGTGCCGGCTGAGTGAGCATAAATAGCCGGTTTATGGTTGTAATGGATAAGCTGCCTGGTTTATCAACCTTGCCGCCGGCGGCGCTAATATCGCAAAGTTTCTTTATCGCAGGGGTTGAAACACCCATACGCTCGTGCATATTGATGCCCATCCGCAGATGGCTCAGCAAAAATAACGCCTCCTGAGAGCTTATCAACTGTGCGTTTCGCAGCAGCGCCATTGCACGGGATATTTTGTCGTCGAGGATGTCGGGCTCCTTCGAGAGCAGCTGTTTTCTCGCAGCATTTTCGTATCCGACAATTTCGGGGATGATAACGTTTTCAAATTGTGCAACGACCTCCGCCTCTGAGACGCCAAGCGATACCTGATTTGAAAGCTGATAAAAATCACCTGCCGCCTCGGTGCCTTCGCCGAACAGGCCTCGCACGGCCAGTCCCATATCTTTTGAGGCGTTCAGGAATTTCTCTATTTGGCCGGTCATCTTCAGCGCAGGCAGATGCAGCATCACCGAGACCCTTATACCCGTGCCAAGATTGGTCGGACAGGCCGTCAGATACCCATAGCGCGGACTGAAGGCGTAATCTATCCTCTGCTCTATCATATCGTCGATGCGGTTTATCCGCTCGGCGCACTGTGCCAACTGCAGCCCGCCTTTCAGCGTCTGAATTCGCAGATGGTCCTCTTCGTTAATCATAGCGGTGAAAGATTCTCGCTGGGCGATAACTGCTCCGCGAGGTCCTTTGCCGAAGGCGTGGTGCCGGCTGATTAGATGCCTTTCCACCAGCAGGTGTCTGTCCAGGACAGGGGTCTTGTCCACAGCCAGGTAGAAGATTTCATCGCCGAGCTCCAGTGACACCAGAATATCTCTCAGCTTCTTGAGTATCTCGGATTTTTCTGCGACGGTGCATCGGCTCAGGAATTTATACCCTGCTATGTTCCTGGCTAAACGAATCCGGGAGGATATGACTATCTCGGACAGCGGACCCGACCCGTTAAACCATTCGTTTATGTCCCCACTTATATCCGTCAGTTTCATTTCTGTCTGATTAAACGGCAAATTAACAATTAACTAATTTCTATCCCTTCTGGCTTATTTCGTCCCGCAATTTGGCGGCCAGCTCATAATCCTCGCTTTGCACCGCTGCTTCTAACTGCTGGCGAAGCGCAGCAAGCTTCATTTGCTTTTTCGTATCCTTCGGCGTTTTCGAGGGGACCTTGCCGCGGTGGACCGTTTTGCCGTCGTGGGCCTTTTCGATAAGAGGCAGCAGCGATTTCTCGAAAACTTCGTAGTCGTTCGGGCAGCCAAGGACAGCCTCTTTGGTGAATTGTGCCAGCGTAAAGCCGCAGTTCGGGCACGCCTTCTCCTGCTCGGCGCCGCCTAACATCTCGTCATCGGAAGGCTGGGTCGCAAGCAGGCCGCTGAGCAGTTCGTTTATAGAAAGCTGGCTCTTGACGGCTATGCCCTCTTCCTGCGCACAATGCTCGCAAAGATGCATCTCGCTGCGCACTCCGTCAGTTATCTCGGTTAAATGAATGGTTGCTTCTTTTTTTTGACAAACCTGGCACTGCATAGCAATAAACCCTTTTCAGATATTATACCAGAATTACACCTCGATAACCATTAAATTCATAAGCCCCTCCTTGGATCAATTCGCGTAAACTGTTGAATATATATCGGCAAATCCAGAAAACCGCTGTAGGTGCAATTGTCTATTTGCTGAATTTCGCAGAACAGCCCGGCTCCTCGGCAACCCTGACACTTCGCAATTTCACCCCGTTCGGCAGTTTCGGTTCGAGTTTATCGAATATATATTTCGCCACGTTCTCCGCTGATGGATTGTTTCGCTGGAAATAATCAATCCTGTCAAGCTGAACATTATCGAACCCTGACGTTATTTCATCAACCTTCGCTTTGAGCTGCCCGAAATCCATAACCAGTCCCATACCATCAAGATTGTCGCCGCTGACCTTGGCGACAACCGCCCAGTTATGGTGGTGCAGCGGCTCTTTTGAACCGTCAGGCAGTGCCAACTGGTGCGATGCCCAAAAGCATGTTTCAAGTTTGATTGTGAACATCTTTACTTGCTAAGCCGCTTTTTTATTCGCCTATGAACATTTTCCGGGATGAGGTTTGACAAGTCTCCGCCTAATGAAGCTATCTGGCGGATTAATGTCGAGCTTGTGAAGCCGTACTGCTCACTGGTCAGAATAAATATGGTTTCGATGCCCGTCACGGCACGGTTGGTCATTGCAAGCTCGAACTCATACTGAACATCGGTAAGACTTCGCAAGCCGCGAAGGATAACGTCGGCCTTCTTTTGGGCGGCATACTCGACCGTCAGGCCATCGAAGCCTTCTACCGACACCCCGGCCATATCGGATACCAGCTCTGCTATCATTGCAACCCGTTCTTCGGGGGTAAACAGCGGATTTTTTATTGGGCTTCGGCCGACCGCTACGATAAGCTCGTCAAAAAGCTTCATGCCGCGGCGGATAACGTCTAAATGCCCGTTTGTAATCGGGTCGAACGAACCCGGGAAAATCGCCCTTACAAATTTTTTAGCCATTAGTGCACCTTTTCTTTCAGGCAGCTATTATACCTTAATCGCCCGGCCGGTCAATTAGTTCGTGTCCTGCGGTTAAACCAGGCTGCGAGGAGGAAACCCGCGGTGAGTCTTTTAGAATAAAAAAACAATATGCGGCTTCTATACGGCTTGTCCCTTCTCTTCGGCGAGCGTAACGGGGATATCGAGCCAGAACGTCGAGCCTTTGCCCGCTTCGCTTTCCACCCCGATAGCACCTGCGAGCATAGCAGCCAATTCCTTGCTGATGGCAAGGCCAAGCCCGCTGCCGGCCGACTGACGGGTTATGGAGCCGTCGGCCTGGCTGAACTTCTTGAATAGCTTTTCTTTGTCCAACTCGGCGATGCCGCAGCCGGTGTCGCTAACCGCAATACGCACCATTTGTTCGCCCTGCATATTGACGCGAATCTCAATCCTGCCCTTCTCAGGCGTAAACTTTACGGAGTTGCTTAGGAAGTTGTATAGTATCTGCTGGACCTTGCCGGCGTCTGTCGAAAGGACCGGTATGTTATCATCGACCGTTAATTTGACTTTGATTTTTTTCTTCTTCGTAAGCGCCGAGAATGAGCCCACCACCGCCCTGCATAGCTGCGGTATCGATGTTTTTTCTATGTGCATCTCCATTTTGCCCGCTTCGGCTTTTGCCAGGTTCAGCAGGTCGTTAATCATATTCAGAAGACTTTTTCCGCCGGTGATAATATTCTCCGCGTATCTTTGCCCTTTGTCTTTTCTCAGCAATTCCGGCTTTTCCCGCAGTATCTCTGCAAAGCCCAGTATTGCGTTCAGCGGCGTTCTGAACTCGTGAGAAATATTGGCAAGAAATTCGCCTTTTATTTTGTTGGCCTTGAACAGCTCAATGTTCCGCTCGGAAAGCTCTGCGATTTTTGCGTCGAGCTGCTTATTTGCCTGGCGAAGTTTTTCCTGAGCAGCCTGCAGCCCGTCCAGCATGTGATTAAATGCCTCGGCAAGTCTCTCGTATTCGTCGCCTGTTTGTATCGCGCTTCTGATATCGAGATTGCCCTCGGCGACGTTGTTCGCAATTGCCCGAAGCTGCCGGATTGGCCGAAGGATTACCCGTTGAGATATCACATAAAAAGCGACTATTGCTCCCGTGCCGGCAATCAGCCCCGCGATGATTATCCAGACCCTGTTCAGCAGCACCGTTCTGTTGATTTCATCGGCCGGTCTTTGGATTACTACCGCGCCTATCAGCTCGTTTTGGCTGAACGGCTTTGCCGGGCCTTGCGGATTGTGGCAGTTTATACAGCTCTCGGTCGCCCGGAAAATCTTTATATAATTGCTGTGAAGCACGCCATTATCTTTAGTCAGCAGAATATTGTCGCTTCTTCCAGCATCGGCTTTCAAAGATTTGATCATCTCTTTCTGCTCGTCGGTCAACGTTGCCAACTGGCTTTCCCCTTCTTTTGCGAACTGAATCCACTGCATATCAGGATTGTTCGCATCCATCACGGTCCCTCTGCCGTCTAATGCCGGCAGCGCCGTCTCGCCGCCGGCCTGTTTTCTCTGGAAGTGCCGGGACAGCAGCATCTCGGTTTTTGCCCGTCCGACATCGAGTGCGGCATTTTTTGTCAACTGCCCCATCCAGATATATGGCAAAAGAAGTGCCAGTATAAGCACCAGCACAACTGCCGCTCCGAACGCGACTCTGCACTTTTCCGCCAGCGAAAACGGTGACAAATGCAAAATCTTTAAAATCTTATGATAAATCTTATGTATATATTCCCACATAAACTCAAAACCTACCGCTGGCTATCCTGCTCTTTCTGCTGTTTATCGCCCTAACTTTGAACACAGCTATTGCTTTTGCTCTTCGGTTTTCTGCTCAGGTTTGTGCGAGTGTTTTTGTGTCCGCAGGTTCAGCTCGTCTAATTGTTTCTGGTCGACCTCGCTCGGCGCATCGGTCATCAGGCACTGTCCCCGCTGGGTCTTCGGAAATGCAATGACGTCTCTTATATTGTCCGTCCCCGTCAGCAGCATAA
This sequence comes from Phycisphaerae bacterium, assembly GCA_028714855.1. NCBI lineage: Bacteria > Pseudomonadati > Planctomycetota > Phycisphaerae > Phycisphaerae bacterium. The sequence goes on from JAQTLP010000002.1 coordinate 206,062, forward strand.
TCATCCTGTCCAGACCGAACGCTATTCCTCCGTGCGGCGGAGCGCCGTATTCTAACGCCCGCAGGAAAAATCCGAACCGCTGCTCCGCCTGTTCTTTCGAGATTTTCAGCAGGCCGAATGCTTTCTGCTGGACTTTCGGGTCGTGGATACGAATACTGCCGCCGCCGATTTCATAGCCGTTGACGACGATGTCGTAGGCCTGCGAGCGGATATTGGCAGGGTCGCTGTCAAGCTTGTGCAGTTCCTCCGGCACAGGCGCCGTGAACGGATGATGCAGCGAATCGTATCGTTTCTCGTCCTCGTTCCATTCGAACAGCGGAAAATCCACTATCCAGACAAACTCGAACGCTTTTTCGTCGTAGATTTTCAGCTCTCTCGCTATTTTGCACCGCAGCGGCGCCAGCGCCTTATTAGCGTTCTTCTCTGCATCGGCTATAAGCAGGACCAGATCCCCGTCCTTGGCGCCGAAACGTTCGGCTACCTGCTGGAGCTGTTCGGCGCTGAAAAACTTCGCGATACTGCTGGTCAGCGTCATTTGGCCGTTTTCTTTTTTTGCCTTCAGCCACGCCAGACCTTTTGCTCCGTAGTCCGCTGCAAATTCCGTCAGCGTTTTTTCAATGTCGCTTCTCGAATATTTTTCACCGCCGCCCGGAACGCAAAGCCCTTTTACAATCCCGCCTTTTTCAACCGTTGAGGTAAATACCTTGAAAGTGCTCGTCTTTACGATATCAGTAATATCGCATAACTTCATATCAAAGCGCAAATCCGGCCTGTCGGTGCCGTAGTTGTCCATCGCTTCTTTGTAAGACATCCGCCGCATCGGCGCCTTAACATCGGTGCCAAGAATCTGCTTCCATATCTTCGCCACCAGATTTTCATGGACGCCGATGATGTCGTTGCTGTCGACAAAGCTCATCTCGACGTCAATTTGCGTAAATTCCGCCTGCCGGTCGGCCCGCGGGTCCTCGTCGCGGAAACATCTAGCTATCTGGAAGTATTTATCGACGCCGCCAACCATTAGAATCTGCTTAAATAATTGCGGCGACTGAGGCAGCGCATAAAAACAGTTCGGCATCAGTCTGCTGGGCACAAGAAAATCTCTCGCCCCCTCAGGCGTGCTCTTGGCCAGCATCGGTGTCTCAATCTCCAGAAAACCCAGCTGGTCGAAATAGTCGCGGGCAATCTTGGTTACACGATGGCGGACGCGAAGCTTCTCATGCATCTCAGGCCGGCGAAGATCAATATACCGGCTGGTCAGACGAACCTCTTCGCTGGTCTTTATCCCGTCTTCGATTTCAAAAGGAGGAGTCTTCGAGGCGTTGAGGATTTCTATTTCCTGCACAGCCACCTCGATTTGCCCGGTGGGCAGCTTCGGATTTTCCAGCCCATCACCTCTCGGCCGGACCGTGCCTTTGGCCGCTATTACCCATTCGCACCGGATTGCCCTCGCAACCTTGTGGATGTTCTGTTGAGTTTCAGGATTAAAAACCAGTTGCGTCAGCCCCTGCTTGTCGCGAAGGTCGATGAATACCAGTCCGCCGTGGTCGCGATAGGAGTGCACCCAGCCGGCTAAAGTCACTTTTTTGCCGGCGTCCTCGGACCGAAGCTGTCCGCAATTATGTGTTCTCTTGAGCATCTTGATATCTCTCTAAAAAAACGCTAAACGCTGGCAATAGTCTATCCCTGTAAGATAGGTTAGTCAACACTTGTCCGCCTTCAGCGGAACGCCTCTTTAAGATTCGGCCTCCGCCGGAAATTTAAACAAAATCCGGAGAAATTACGGATACTGGGAAGATTCTAATAATTTTTTTCCGAAACTGAACTTTTCACTTGCTCAAAACGTATTGTTTTTAGTATAAGTGCTATACTACGGGCTGGGGTTTTAACTCCTCTTTTCCTCCCTCCGACCTCAGCCCAATTTTTTTTATCCAATACGCCCTCCTGAAGAACGCTCATCAACAAATTCGAAAATTTTATCGACAAATAACTCCGGAGGTTATTTTCTGTGTTTTTCATCAAACCGTAAGTGCTTTTGTATAAACATGTTAGCGGAATGTGGATTGAACGTATGTAAAAAAAATTTAATATAGGCAAAATTTCACTTTACATTTAAAGGTAGAATAGATAAAATGCACTTAGTTGTAGTAGCTTCTTTAAGCGGATATTATTTTTGCAGGACACAAACATCGTTTAGCAGCAATGATATCGTTTCAAGGAAGTTTTTGGTGTAGAATTTTAATATAGCATTTAACAGGGCTGAGAAATATATCGCTTTTTCCTCTCCCTCCGCATCTCAGCCCTGTTTTTATGCGCTAAAATTGCTGTCTTCGCTACAGACCCACCTGATGACAAAAAAGACCTGCTCTTAAGTAGGTTTTGCAAGCATTTACCGCCTTTATGCCCTTTTTTAATACCGCCTGCTCGCGGTTTTGCCGGTACGCCTGTAATTGACGAAGAAATACCGCAGTGCGTCTATCGGGTGGTCGTATAGGCCGTCCTTGAGCGGAAGCTCGCCCGCCCTGCCGCCCTCAGGGTAGCGATAACACTCCATCGCCTCTATCAGCCGTTGGCACCTCGGCGAGATTAACAGCCTCTTTTTGCCGTCACCGGCCTTCAGGCTGCGGCGGATAAGCTCTATCCCCTCGAGGATTCCGCTTCGCCGAAATCGCGTAATTACCCCCAGCATCCGCAGCTCCCGAACTATACTTGTTCCCGTAACATCGTTTCTGTTCCCGCCCGAAGGGTCGCAGAACGTCGCCGCTACGCTTCTTTCCCCGGCTGGCGTTCGTCTTTTTATTTCCTCGGCGTGAACGTCTATTGTCGCCCTGCTGCGAACGTACTCGTCTATCACACGCACAACGCCGTCCGTATCGACCTGGACCCACAGGCACACGAATGGATTCACAAACCCGAAATCAAGAGCCCTGTACAATGGCAGATTAGGGTCGTAATCGACTCCCCGGATATGCTCGGCCGGCTCGAACTCGTCGAAGACCACATTCTCCCTGCTTGGTCTCTTGCAGAGCATTTCCGCCTCCCACCCCGCCCTGCTCGCTCGCCGCATCGCGGTTATACAATCGTCAACCTTCAGATAACCTTCGCTCTCCCTGGCCTTGCCCTCGCAGTCAACCCATAGCGGGCACTGCGAGCAGTTCCTCTCGGTGCATCTTTCTATCACCTCCCACAAGCACCATTTAAAAACCGGCGTAGCAAGCTGCCCCGCCGTGGAAACTATTTTCTGCATCAGCCCGTAAGGCCGGTGCATCGTGCTTATCATCTCCATCGCCGCCAGCAGCCCTGCTGTGCTTTGAGTGGTAAGCTTCGCCGCCGCGAAGACCTCCTCGTCGAAAAGCTCCACCTCATCACAGCGAAGTTTCTGAATATGCTGCCCGCGGACACTTCTTTGCGATTGAGTAAGTACCTCGACTGCCGAGCCGTTGATAAACCTGCATTTGCTCTTTCTGATAGGCCCTGCTAAAAATTCCTCGTAACCTCTCCGCAGAAAACCGGTCAAATATTCGTACATCCTCCCCGCCTGCTCGCCCGACCCGCTCAGAATCCGCACCTGGCACCCCGGCTTAAAAACGCAGTCCAGCAAAGTGGCAATCGCCGCCAATTCCGTTTTCCCGCCCCCGCGGTTCGCCCATACTATCGCGTCCCCGTTCGTGGGTCTTTCCGTCGCAAAATCGTAAAAATAGCTGTGCCATAGATACTCCATTGGGCTATTATGTCCCTTGCAGACTCTTTTATCGGGGATATCAACGCCTAAATAGACCTTAATGTAGTTTTTGATGTCCCTTCGTGTCACCGGCGCTGCCCGCCGCAAACTCGAATAGACCTCTGCTGCCTTCTCTATTACCTGAAAATTCGTTGAATTGACTAACGTCGGTTCTGCCATTACTATTACTCCTTAAAGGACTTATGATAGCGATGATGGGTGCGAAAAAAATATCAACTTTATTTGCATATTTTTTTGCCTCTCTCGATAAATGGAGTATATTCTAAATAGAGAGCTTTCAAAAATGAATCTGGCTTCGAGAGGTTGGTGTAGATGTTAAATATAAAATTTAGTTATCGTATAAGGGAGACAGACCAGACAAAATATAAATAAAAAAATCGGCCTGTGTCTCCCTTTTTGCGCAGATTTTTTATAAACCAACTTTCGCCTGTCACTTCAAACATTTTATAGGCCTCCTGCAGATTTCCCTTCCGCCAATACCGCCAAAATTCTGCTGGCTGTCTCCAGGGATAAGACCGTATTCGGCTGCTGCTTCTCGACGCTGCATTCTCGTCCATCTTCCATCTTCTTTCGTCCGTCGTTTTCCTGACTGATAATATCCAAACACGCCTTCCGCGCCGTCTCCGCCTTCTCAGATGCGGTCAGCTCCACCAATTTCGCCGCCGCAAGACAGCGGTACTTGGCCATTAAAAGCTCGCTTCGCCGTCTCATGTTATCTGCATACCGGCCGAACCGTTCCGCAAAAACCTCGTTTGCCAGCCACCTTTCATATACCTCCCGGCCGACCCCGTGCTTCTCCAGAACCCTCTGCTCATCAAGGTCGCTGTTAAACAAATCGTCTAATACCGCTAACTGCTTCCGCCTCAACTGCCCTTTTGCCATAACCCCTCCTGATTTATCTGCCCGCGATGGAAAGAAACTCCCCCGCTATTTGCGCCAGTGCCGCCGACCTCTTTGCTGCCCTTGTTTTTTCATTCTCTGTTCTTTCAGCTAACGATAGCGCACTCTCTATCGTCCTCTGCTGTGCGTCATTTACAAAAAATATCATCGGATTCGAAAAGCCCTTGGCCTCCGCCGGCCTGCTCGGCATCTTCAAATCTGTAAGCCGCTCAATCTGCTTCGCCGTTTGCGGCACCAGTCTTGCAAGCTCCCTCGACTCCATCCTTTTATTCAGCCGCTTCAGCAGTTCCAGCTTCCTGCCCAGCTCGTCCGTCCCGCATAGACGGTTGAGAGTGGCAAGCAGTATGTCCGCCTGCTCGTCGTCGATGTCCCACACTACGCAGTCTGCCGTTTTATACCCAAGCTTCGTTAACGCCTGGCAGCGGTGATGACCGTTGATTATCTGGAAATGCTTTCCCCTCAGCGGGTGCGGCCTCACCACTATCGGCTCATATCTGCCCGTCTTCTCTATATTGCGCACCAATTTCCGAAATGTCGCCTCGCTCATCTTGTTCGGATTATCCGGATGCGCAACAAGTTTATCTATCGCTATCGACTGAACTGAATTTGTCATACCTTAAATCCTGCCTTCTCATTAAACCAAATATAATACACCGGCCGTACCGTCAGCTTGCTCAGCACAAACCTCATTCGCTCCAGACCGGCCCCTTCGTATCGCCTTTCGCCGTAGCTTTGCAGAAAACGCCTGATCTCAAACTCGATAAATTCACCCTCCAGTTGCCCTAATTGCCCGATCCTCCCCTGCACCATTTCTGCATCGACAAGTTCCTCGCCTTCAACCCCGACCGCACCGAGCGCCTCGATAAGCCGAACGCATCGCACCGGCATATTCGCCGTATAAGAGTTCATCCCCGCCTTCTCGAAAAAGGGATTCACCGTCCCCATAACCGCCATCGCCTCGATTACCGGCACACCCATCTCCGGCATAGTCTCACGCACCAGTCGGCTCGCCAGTCCCAGCCCCCTAAACCTCGGCTCGATTATCACCCTGCTTATACAGCGTATGTTCTTATTGATAAGCGCCATCCGTGTCCGGCTGTCGAACCCGGCAAACAAATCTCCCGTCGCGACATTCCGCAGCTCCGCCCCCATACTCGGCATCGTATAAACTATTACCCCAACAGGCTCCTTGCTCATACCTCCGTCCCGCTTAATAACAAATATCGCCGTATACGCCCCCGGCCGGCTATCTCTGTAATGAAACCTCGCCAGCTTCTTATAATCCTCGAAACCCCCGCGAACTATCCGAAGGTTTTTAGTTACGCTGCATCCCCGCATCTTTACCCTTCCATTGTCATTCCGCACTTGATGCGGAATCCATTTCCTGTCATTGCGAGCCCCCTTAAAGGCGTGGCAATCTACCCTCAAATCGCAAATGGAAACACCGCCCACATTATGCTGCTCGAATATTATTTCTTCGCTCGACGGCACATTTTCTCAGCCTGCTGGTCGTATGCTTTCTCAACTGTTTCCGTGGATTCGAAAAGAGCTGGTTCTATTTTGAGCATCCCGACTAATCTGCGTTCAGCCTCGCTATGTTCCTCGATGCTGCCGTCGGCAAGAATGTGCTTTATTTGAACGTTGTGCTTTTTCAGGTTCCTCGATACGAGAATGCTCCTGTGGCATTGTAACGGGTCTTTCTCTGCACACATAAGCGCAATGCGATGCTTTGGAATATCCGCAAGCAAATGTTCAATCCCTCGTTTGAATTCCTCTCTTTCGGCTACGCGCCTGAAATCAACACAGCTATATTCATAACAGGCGGGGTCGTCTGGCCGGCCGCCTAATTCCTTGCCCATAAACATATACGTAATGCCCGCTGCCGCAAGTGCCGCCGCGAGAGTGTCTTTATTAAACTGCGGACAATACCTGCTGTAAGGCGCCGAGCGAACGTCCGCGATACAGGTAACTCCATGCCGCTTTAATAGACTTATGAAATCTTCTATCTCGTGGTTTGAATGTCCTATCGTATACAAAATGCTATCTTTTGACTCAACCATACTGTTTACAATAACTAAAACTCGTTAAATAAGAAATACGCTACTTATAAACAACTCGCGTCGCCCCCGACAATTCCTTGACCACTAATACATCAGGTGCCAAATCCAGCAGTATATCATCATGGCTCGATGCTAATATAAACGTTACCCCCTTCTGTTTTGCGTATTTGCGGATATTGTATGAAATCACCGCTGCGGTAATCCTGTCCAGCTCATTGCAGAATTCGTCCGCGAAAATATATTTCGCCCCCGATGATAGCGCAACTGCCAGCCGAAACCGGTACTTCTGCCCGTCGCTCAAATTCACCGGCCGATTCAAAACGCAGAACGCGTCGCCCAATCCCGCAACACTCAGTGTTTTCAGCCCCGTTACAAAATCACCATCTATGCAGTCTATCACCGACTTGTCCTCGGCGAGTTCTATTCTATTAAGGTTCACCCTCTCCGAATCCGGAATCGCTTTCTCTATTTCCCTTAGCAGCACGCTTTTCCCCGCCCCCGATGGCCCTGTAATATATACGATGTCCCCATCATTGATTTCCAGTTGGCAGCTAACGGCAAAGCTTTCCTGTGCGAGCCTGTCCGCCGTCAGCCCGAACATCCTCATCACCGATGCGTCCCTTTCGCTTATTTGCCCCGCCCGTCCGAAACTCTTTGAAATGTCATACCTCGCCATAATTTCCTTTAATTCAAAATACCCCCCCCATATATTGCCCGAATCTGCGCAGTTGATGCGAACTATGTTCACCTTTTCTAAGGTCTTTTCCCCCTAAGTGCTTATGTGGAAATGAATAAAAAATTTGTTAAATTTTTATATTTTTACCGTCCAGTACCTGCGCATTTGATTGAAATCCCTCTATGTTTTACTTTTAATCCACTATCCCTACTTAATAGCCGTACCTAAGCTATCTTTAAGATTGGCCTCAAGGGCATGCAAAATTTCCCTAAGTGAGCGGATGATAAATAAGCTACAAATCAGGAACATTTCAATGAACAATAAACTAAATCTGTACAGGAACAAAAAAACCAAAAATGTTGTATTTGTTAGTAAAAAACTCGGCATCAAACTTATATGGTTTTATTGAGATTTCTTTGTGTATACTATCTGTGATACCGATATTCGATGTCGACAGTTGAGCGACAACATCGGGAGGAGCCTTCCCTCGTACTTGTGTAAAATATTGGGTCTTAAAAGGCGGTGATGCAATACAGTAACGAACTTGCCAATTTTGTTCAATGTCAGGATCAATGCGACTTCTACCGGCTTCTTTTTCGAACACAACTAACATGCAATGTTTAAAGTTCTTTTCTACCAAACGACGAGCTATTGCTTCAAATGATACTTTATATTTTTCGCCTAATTGCTTTACCGTTTCGGCAGAAATTTTCTGGCTGTTTGATTCAAGGGTAAAGTTGTTTCCCATAAGCAACAAATCAATGGCAAATTCGTTTGCTTCTTTTTCTAATATGAGCTGAGTTGAAAAACTAAGCCCTTTATTGTCGCACAAATATAGTGAATGTTGATGGTTGGGAAGCACATAATGTGCAATTTCATGACACACACTAAATCGCATTCGCTTTTCGCTAAGCTCGTTGTCACTAGCAATCAGCCTGTCATGAAATGATAGCATTGCCCGCGGTTTTTCTCCTGTAAGAGTTAGTTGTGAAGAGAATATACTGTTAAAATCTAAAACCATAAGATTTAGTTTCAATAAATCTATAATTTTAGCAGGATTGAGGGCTTCGCGGCTTTCTTGGCCGCTCTCTATCAGTAGATACCGAACCAATTCACGTGGTTCAATTTCCAAATAGTTTGCCTTGAAATTGTTCATTTGTGTTTCTTATGTTGCAAGCTGGTGATTTTCTTTAAACACCTACTTAAGGCATCACAGAGGGAGGGGTCTAATTCGCTGCCGTGCCAAGCAAAGGCAACGCGGTTTCCAGCCTTGAAAGTCTCAAGACATTTAAAGTATTTTGATATTTCTTCCATTCGGTTTGGTTTACGTTGTGCCTCAAATTGATTTAAAAGCTCGGCTCTTTGTTCAAATAACCGAATAAGATTATCACTCGATTTGCTCTGTATCGATTTACCGGATTCCCATCTTGTATACGTCTTGTCACCTACTCCCAATTGCTGTGCCATTGCAACTTGGGACAAACCGGCAGCCTTCCGTATTTCTTGAATTCTTTTAGAAGTTAGCAAGCCTAAACGATGATAGCGTTCTTGTTCGAGCGCATGTTCAAGTGCGACAGGAATAATCCTTTCCCCACAAGTAGAACATTCTTCCCACTTACTATTGGGGATAATAATTACTCCGCCTTGTATATTGGGTGGCGGTTCAAACCTAAACTTACCACTGCACGTCTTAAGAGATAAATTCCCGCAGATAGGACATTTTTTAGCCATATATCAGTCCCTTTTAATGATGCTTATGTGCAGAAATAATCAGCAAATTTTCGTTACCTGCGTTACTTTTTTGAATTGCAACTTTTATATAAAACCCTACTCCCAGTAAGTCCGGCTTCACAACATAAGCAGGCTCGCCAATATGGCCGTCGGCGTATTTTGTGACAATTACCTGCACTCGTTTGGCCTCATCAATCCAATCGCAGATTGCGTCACAAATGTCAGACTTAGTTAACCCTGAACCCATTAAGTCGTAAAGCGATGATTGGGTAGTTTTAACCTTTTCAGGGTTACTTGCAAGCTGGTGAATAATTCTTATAACATCCAGGCTTGCTTCATTTTCTTTCATCCATACATTTTATATTATCGTCTAAAAAAGTCAATGTCAAGAGTTTTTTGTATTATTTAATACAAAAATGAGGCTATTTACTTGTGTTTTGGTATCAAATGACCTATAAACCTCTAAAAATGGGCTAAAATCCCCAATATCAGCCTTAAATCGGGTTATCCATAGCACAAAATGAATAACATGGAGAATCGCCCTGATTAATAATATACACCATCATAGGAGCAACTGTTCTCTGCTCGTTTACCGTGCGCTGATCGCCGTCTTTGCCTTTGGAAAGGCGATAACCGTCTGTATTTTCTTCAGAGTCTTGCGGACGCCGTAGTATGTCCAGTTGCGCTTTGCCGCAATCTTTTTTATCGATAGCCCTGTCAGAAAATAATCTTTCGCGATATCCATTTCGCCCTGGTTGAATTTGTCCCTGCTCCGCAGGCACATTATATATTCGCCGTTTATAAGCCGTTTTGTAACCCTGTGTATTCTTCTCGCGATGCTCGCCTCGCTGACGCCGACCAGCCTCGCCATCTGCCGAAAGCTGTTGCCGTTCTCCATATACATTGTCATCAGCACCTTGTCCTTGCCCTTAAGCAGGCCCACCCTGCTCCGAAGCAAATCTATCCTGTCGCGACGCTCCATCCTGACCTCAGAGTTGCTCTCGGAAACATTTTCGTGGACTTTTTTCATAATGAACCCTTCCCTGGCCAATCACCCCACACCTCGGGTTGACTTTGGGCTAATTTCCACCTCGGCTAAACCTCTCCGTCTTTTTGTCCTTAAAGATGCACATATTTTAACTATTTACTTAACAATAAGGGTATTTTAACATAATATACAACAAAAATCAAGCGTTTTGTAACATTTTTTGTAAATTTTATGTAAAGTTCACCATTTATCAAACATCCGCATTATAACCCCCTCTCGGGCCAAAATACCACCAGAATCATATTGATTTAGGCAGGCTAATAAGCCATAATTAATCGTCTATAGCGAAAAATATTAATTGTGGAGCAAATCTTCAGGAAAGCGTTAACCCGTTGAGGGCAACAGGTTTAAGGGAATAAACAATGCCGGCTAAAAGGAAAAAGTCCGCCGACCTGCAAAAGAAAATCAAATCTCTGCGCCTGCGTATAGCCAAGCTCAAGAGCAAGAAGCCCCGGCAGAAACAGACAGATGAAAATGCCCTTCTCTACCAGACATTGATGAAAAACATCAACCTCGGAATAACCCTCATAGATACCGAATACAGGGTAATTACGACAAATGCCGGGCAGGGCAAAATTTTAAAGAAGCCCCGTGGCAAGTTTGTCGGCAAGTATTGTTTCAAAGAGTTTGAAAAACGCAGCAAAGTTTGCTCACACTGCCCCGGCACGCGGGCTATGGCTACGAGACGTCCCGCGGAGGTCGAAACCACAGGCGTACGGGATGATGGCAGCCATGTGCTAGTTCGCATTCAGGCTTTCCCGATTTTTGAGAACGATGGCACTATAAAGGGTTTCCTTGAGGTTGTAGAGGATATTACAAAGCACAAACAGGCAGAGAAAGCACTCCGAGACAGTGAAGAACTCTACCGCACGCTTGTGGAAAATATCGGCCTTGGGATTAACCTGATAGATGCCAAATACAGAATAATTATGACGAATATCGCCCATGCTCATTTTATGAAGAAGGCTCGCGGTAAATTTTTGGGCAACTATTGCTTCAGAGAGTTTGCGAAGCGCAACACTGTTTGTCCGAATTGTCCCGGGAAAAAAGCCATGGCTACGAGGCGCCCTGCAGATGTTGAAACCGAGGGAATAGGAGATGACGGCAGCCGTATGCCGGTTCACATTCAGGCCTTTCCGGTTTTCGATGCCGATGGCACCGTAAAAGGATTCACTGAGGTCGTAGAAGACCTCACTGAACGCAGGCGGACAGAGGAAAATTTAAGAGAGTCCGAACAAAGATTTAAAGCTATTGTCGACAATGCCCCAGATGGGATACTTCTGGTAAATGTGGAAAGTAAAAAATTCTACCTCGGCAATAAAGCAATGTGTCGTACGCTGGGCTACGAACCGGAAGAAATCAAAAAGCTGGCAGTTCCAAATATCCACCCGAAGGAACACCTGTCTTATGTGATAGAACAATTTGAGAAACAAGCCAGAAAAGAAATTACGGTGGCCGAAGATATCCCTGTCAAGAAAAGGGATGGCAGTATTTTTTATGCTGATATTAGCTCATTTCCAATAACGTTTGGAGGAAAAACCTATCTCGCGGGCATTTTCAGGGATATCACTGAGAGCAAAAAAGCCAGAGAAGAACTCCAGCAGGCCGAGGCGAAATACAGAACCCTTGTAGAGCAAATTCCCGCAGTTACTTACACCACCGCCCTGGATAAGTCCTCGACAACTGCTTATATCAGCCCTCAAATACTCCAGCTCGCCGGTTTTTCTCCTGAGGAATGCGGTGCCGACCCCGACCTTTGGCGAAAGCAGCTCCACCCCGAGGACCGCCAGCGAGTTCTCAAGAAACTAAAACAATCTCAAAAAGGCAAACAGCCCTTCAATTGCGAGTATCGTTTGTTCAGCAAGGACGGCAGAATCGTTTGGTGCCGGGATGAAGCTGTCGTAGTGCGCGACAACTCTGGCAGGTCTTTGATGCTGCAGGGCGTTATGTTCGATATTACGGCTCAGAAACAGGCGGAGGAGGAGCTTAATGTATATCGCGAGAAAATGGCCCGGGCAGAACGGCTCGCTTCGCTGGGAACTTTGAGCGCAACAGTAGCCCACGAACTGACCCAACCGCTAACGGTTATTCGCCTCTCGATAGAAAACTCGTTAGAAGACCTCAAAGCACAATCTTGCCCGAAGGATGTTTTGGATATACTCAAGGACGGCCTTAATGAGGTTTCAAATGCCACTTCAACGATCGACAGGTTTCGCAATTATGCGAGGCAGTCTTCAGGAAAAACTTTCTGCAAAACAAACCTCAGTGCAATCGCCGGCAGGATTGTCTATCTGTTAGGCAAAACTGCCCAGAGCGCAAAGATGACCCTGCACCTCAAAGGCGTGGACAAGCTGCCGCCCGTATACTCGAACGAGAAAGACCTTAATCAGTTATTCTTCGCTCTGACCGAGAATGCAATACAGGCCGCTGACGGCAAAAAAACCCGCCGGCTTATTATCGCAGGCGACGTGAAAGGCGAGAATATCGAACTGCAGTTCTCGGATAACTGCCGCGGTATAGCCCCGGAAAATCTCGGCAGGATTTTTGAGCCGTTTTTCACCACCGGCAATGGTGATGAAAGAACAGGCCTGGGGCTTCCCATTGTTAAGCGAATCGTGTCTGAAAACGGAGGCAAAATCGACGTCAAGAGCCGGCCTGGAAAAGGCACAACTTTTTATGTTACCTTGCCGATTCATCCCGGGATGGCTAAGTAAGAAATTTTGATATTATGGTAAATTTGTCGAACTATGACTGCCAGTAACCAACATATCTTTTTCGTCGATGACGAGCCTGCTATATGCAGGTCTGTATCTCAGACCCTCACCCGCTCAGGATACACGGTTAGCTGTTTTACAGACGCCGACCTCTGCCTCCAGCAGCTACGATCGCAAAGTTGTGATTTGCTCATTACCGACGTGAGAATGCCCAAGATGGACGGCATAGAACTGGTTCGCAGGGCCAAACGCATTGTCCCGTGGCTGTCCGTCCTGGTGATAACGGGTTTCGGAGATATCCCAATGGCCGTCAAGGCTGTAAAGGCAGGGGCCGTTAATTTCATTGAAAAACCCCTGCAAAAACAAAGTTTCTTAGAAGCTATTCAAGCGGCAATAGCGCAACAGTACTCGGGCAATCTTCTTAAGGGCAAGCCGCTGACAGACAAAGAAGAGGCTGTTTTGCGCCTAATCTTACAGGGCCACAGCAATAAAGAAATGGCCCAGATATTGCACCGTTCTATCAGGACAATTGAAGACCATCGCCGGCATATTATGAGTAAGCTCAATGTGGACAGCGTAGTTGACCTTGTTAAAAGGGCTGCTGTTATGGGCCTGACCGGAACTCAATAAAACCATTGATGCCCCAAAGCCCTTCAATTCCCCGCCTGCCGGCGGATATCGTAACCCTCCTATTTCCAGCCTCCAAACCTATAAAAATCGAAAAATCCCGTAGTTCCCACGATTGACCAGATAGGCCGCAAAGGGTTATATTATTTTATATCCGCCTTAACTGAGGCAGGTTAATACTTGGAGAAAATTACGGTATTTCTTCCTTATTGGTTGGGTTTGACAGGTGGTTGGTCATCAATCGCATGTCAGACCCATTTTTTTAAACTATTGCTTTTGCAAGGCGTTTTGCATAAAAAGCGGGGCTAATACGATTTAGGGGTGGTCTCCATATTCAGCAAAAATCTGCTTCGATATTACTGCGAAAAAAATTTGCATTTAACTCTCGGCCGGCTATACTAAATCACCAAAAGAATCTACAGGGATAAAAATGCCAGGAAGGATTCCTAAGGTAGTTGTGGTAGGCGGCACCCACGTGGATATGGTGATAAGGTGCGACCAGGCCCCTTCTCCGGGGCAGTCTGTTGCCGGGGCTATGTTATCATATACCGCCACAGGCCCGGGGCCGAATCAGGCAGCCGAAGCTGCTCTGTGCGGCTGCCAGGTACATCTTATAAGCAAGGTTGGTGGTGACCCATTCGCTCAGATGGTCAAGGCAAGTCTCGCCGAGTTCGATATTAATACAGACTTCATTCGCACCATCGAAGCTAAGAATACAGGTGTCGTTGTAACCTTAGTTGACGCCAAAGGCGAAAATGCCAGCCTTACATACGCCGGCGCCAACACAGCCCTGCAGCCGCAGGACATCAACGAAGCCGAGCAGGTCATCTCCAAGGCTGATGTCTGTTTGATTCACGGTCAACTGCCGCACGATGCTGTCGCGGCGGCCATTCGATGCGCCAAGGTGCACGGCGTCAAGGTCATTCTCAATCCTGCAAGACCGATGGAGCATCTCGGCCGGGAGAACAATGCTCTGCCTGCCGATTATTTTTCAGCCGATATTCTGATACCAAATCTTTACGAAGCCGCCGACATCACCGACCAGTCCGACGCCAACATCCACGCCGCCAAACTCATCGGCTCTGATTTGGTCGCCCGCGGCGCCGATTCCGTAGTCATAACAATGGGCAGGCGCGGCTGTATGGTTGTTGACAGAAATGGCGCCGACCACATCCAGGCTTTCGAAGTCGAGCTTGTTGACCAGACCGGCAGAGGTGACGCCTTTGCGGGAGCACTAGCCGCCTCCTGCGCCGTGGGGGACGATTTAAGAAAAGCGGTTAAATTCGCCTCGGCGGCGGGAGCACTGACCTGCACGAAATTCGGCTCGCTTGAGGCATTGCCCTCAAAGGCCGAAATTATAGAGCTCCTGCAAAAAGAATAGGCTTAGAAGCCCTCGCCTCATTTTAAGGCAAGCACTAAGGCGAACCAGGATAACCATCCCTCATTTACAGTACTATTTTGGCACTTTTATCGGCAAGTCCAATAAAAAGGTAAAGTTTTCTGCTTTTCTTTGCCGAATAAAACAGTGGGCGTTCAGCCGCTTTTCAGTGCTGAAACCGCAGGTTTCGGACTGTATCTGTGATAAGTCCTTCTCTGAAGGGAATGGATTCTATGCAGGGAGATAATCTATGAGGACCATAGCAGTTGTTAATCAAAAAGGCGGATGCGGCAAAACAACTGTCTCGATAAACCTCGCAAGCGCCCTTGCTGAGCTTGGCCATAAAACATTACTGGTCGATATGGACCCGCAGTCGCATTGCGCCGTCGGCCTTGCCGTGCCGGAAGACCAGATTGAGCAAAGTATCTACGACGTCCTGATAAGCACAAGCAGAAACGAACCCATAAGGCTGGCGGAGATACTCTGGCAGATTAGCGATAAGCTCGAGCTGGCGCCTGCCAGTATAGACCTGTCGGCCTTTGAGCAGCAAATGGCCGGCATCGCCGAGCGCGAATCCTGCCTGAAAAGCGTCCTCGAAGGAATAAAGAACGAATACGAATACGCAATAATCGATTGTCCGCCGGCCGTGGGCCTGTTGACCCTCAATGCGCTAAGGGCGGCCACCGACGCCATTGTCCCCGTCGAAACAGGATATTTCGCACTGCACGGCCTCAGTAAGCAGCTTGAGACCCTTAGCATCCTCTGTAAACGATGCAGCCAGCAAATAGATGTCAAGGTCTTGGCCAGTATGTATGACTTAAGAACAAAGATGGCCAGAGAAATTCTGGCTGAATTGCGTTCCCACTTCGCCGACAAGATGTTCAAAACGATCGTTAACTTCAACACCAAAATCAAGGAGGCCTCCAGTTTCGGCCAGCCCATTTGCGAATATGACCCAGCCAGCAAGGGCCAAAGGGATTTTCGCGCACTGGCTGAGGAGCTTATTAATCCGGCCAGCGTCGAGACTGCCGGCCCCGAGCTTGCCGAAAAAGCTGCGGCCGCGGCATGGGCAATGCCAGGTCTTCGCGAGCAGGCAAAGCCGCCGATGCCCGTCATCCCAAGCGAAGGAGCGCAGCAGCCTGTGGTGAGTTCGCCTGCTCCGAGCGCGGTCGAGCGAGTCGAAGGGTCAATTCCTCGCACCGAAATTGTGAAATCATTATCCGGCCGGCTCGAAACAATCAGTGCAACCGCCGATGAATTGATGCAGTCTGTAACGCCTGCCGTAAAAGCCCCGCCGAAAGCTCCGCGGGTCGAAAAGCCGCAGCCGACAGAAACCGACATTAAGCTCTCTGAATATTATGGTGTCAGCCAGATAAATGATGCGATTGTTTTTGTAACGCTTTATCCTCGCGCCAACAACGTGCAGATTGCCGGCGATTTTAATAACTGGCAGCCGGCTAAGACCCCGCTGAAAAAAGTCGGCAGCTCCGGCGTATGGCAGACAATGATAAAACTGCCCGCCGGAAAATATCGCTACCGCCTCGTCGTCGATGGCCAGTGGCAGCAGGACCCCTACAACGAAACCAACGAATTGAATCCCTTCGGCGGATTCAACTCCGTCGTCGAAGTAAAATAAAACCGGAAAACAAACCGCTTTTTGTCTCATGTCATTCCCGCGAAAGCGGGAATCCAGCTTCTATATTCTTTGGTACAATAAATGGGGTAAGGAAGAGTAGCTTATTTTTTTAGAAAATATAACTAAATAAACAAGTTACAAATTTGAACTATATGGTAATGATTTTATATAATCTTCCATAAATTGCCAATCCGGATTTCCTTTTTCGTCAACTGGAAGTTTTACTTTTAGTTTTCTCATTCTTTCTTGACACGATTTTCTGCCGTAATTATATCTATATTGTTCCAAATTCAATATGGTAGTAAAAAACATTGCTATATATTTATTCAGTTCAAATTTTGGAATTAATTTTTCTACATGGTCACTGGCGGAAAAAGCCTGCGGCTGATAACTGCAATATCCTACAACTGCTGAATCAACAGTTAATACATTTCCTTCTTCTGTTTTAAAATTATAAAATCCCGAAACACCATTATTTGTGGCTTGTGTTGTTACATAAGGATATTCACCTACACCATATTCTTCTAATTTCTTTAGTGGTGTCGTTTTACTTCCTGTAATTTCAAACAAATCAGACAACTTGAAATGTTGCCATTTAGAAACGTCTAATTTTATCTTGGTTTCTTTAACAGGAGCACTCGAATCCTTTACAATATTATTTAAAGAAACTTTTTCAAGTTCTTTTGGCATTGCGATGGGAACCAATAAGTTATCTAATGAAACATTTGCTTCTCTGCCATGCGAACTATACTTAAATCTATTTTGCTGAATACATAAGCAATAAAAAAGCTTTTCGTTGAATGTTAAAGAATGTATTGGTTTTAAAACTTTAATATTTTGTGCAGTATAAAATTTATCTGGCTGAATAAACGAAGCTAATAAATAAGAACCCCCCAACGTGACAGTAATTAAACCAGCTTCATAGGGTTCATGCAAAGCATCTTCTTTGACTTTCCCTGTAATGCCAAAATTCTTGCTTGCTCTTGATATAAAGTTGATGCCGTCTTTTTCATCATCAGCTTTAACCATTTTATTAAAGTCCAGCTTATTTCCGTATTCAATATTAAATATACTATTTAGCGGAACTAATTTCATTCTTTAGTCACTCGTTATAATTGTAAAGGCGGCATATTTTTTTAATTCTTTAATAAAATTTTGCTCCATTAATTCAGAATATTTCGTTTTCATATATGCTTCTGCGCACCATTCATCTTCGGGTGCCACTTCTTTTAATAAACTTAATCCTTTTATTACTTTTCTATTTTTAAATATATCGACCCATTGTTTTTCTATAGCATCCCATTCCCGGCCGAAATCACCTCTGCCTTTATGCTTTTGTACTGTGTATCCATCATTCTTAAAATATCCGAACCACGTTTTTTTACCACGAGGATGTGGTTTATGTGCGGTAATTACTAAAACAGAAGTAACAACTCCTACATCGTTGTTATAAAATAATTGGTTGGGCATAGACATGGCAGCTTCTAAAGTATGCGACTCTAATATTCTTCGCTTTAGCTCGTATTCCTTCCCTTTAGACGCCAAGACACAACTAATCGGAATAATCGCAACACAAGGGCTATTGGGTTGTAATATTTCTAAATTATTTAGTACAAATTCTAATTCCAATGGATCTGTGTCTATATTGGGATATGGCGGATTTAAAAAACCCGTGTTTGGTCGAAATTCTTTAACTTGCTGGATAACTTTTCCATCAAAACAGCTACCATGTATTATATTAGTTTTTCCGTCTTGATGAATAAACATATTAGAGCACGCCAAAGCAAATATATCATCTTGCCATTCTATCCCGATTAATTGTTTGTTTTTTATTGATTCTACTTTCCTCTTGTCATCTTTTGCATCTTTTATCATTTTGCTCATAGCACTGATCAAAAAACCACCGGTACCGCAACAATTATCCAAAATTACACTGTCTTTATTTACGTCTGCTAATTCAGCAAATAAATGAGTGATATGATGGGGTGTTAAAACTATTCCCAATCCTTTATCGTTATTTGCATATCTCAGAAATTCGATGTAAAATTGTCCTAGCACATCAAAATATTTATATGTTTTAATGAAATGATTTATATGAGTGTCAATGTTATCAATTATATTAGACAATACATTTTTTTCACCTGAAAGAGCCGTATGAGTCCTAATGAAAGTAAAGGCTGTTTTTAAACTTTCTAATTTCTTACCATGAAGATTGGCATTTTTTAGTTCATTAGAAATAGTATCTGCCAGATTATTTGCAAGGTCTTCTGGTTTAGAATGTTTTTTATAAGATATTTCAAAAGCCGAATTTTCCAATGCAATCAATATGCCACTAATAAGCAAACTGCGTTGCGATTCTTTTACTTTTTTAGAGTGTAACTCTTCATTAAGTTCTTTGGAAAAATCAAGTAAGCTATCATAATCTTGTCTAAATTTTTCAGGACTCTTGACATATCCTTGTATGTAACTATCTAAATCTAAAAGTTTATTGGAAAACTTTGGAACAGCATTATTTTCCCCCTTAAGGTGCAAAAAATGAGAAACTTTCAATTCTCCAAAACTTTGTCCGCTTACGGCTATTGCTAAAACATCAAATTCTTTGGATAAATAAGAAGCATAAAGCAGTGCTCCATCTACAGCATATTCCGAATATTTATCACGATTTTTACTTTCATGTTTTTTAACACTGCTTTTGCATTCAATTACAATGATAAAATTTTGATTATCAGAAAATGAAATTATAAATTCAGGATAACCTGCGCCTTCTCCTTTTTTTGAAGCATTTTTTAATAATTTGTTTATTTTAGGATTTTCTGATTTTTGTTCTTCAATCAAACATTCTTTTTCAAACTTTGTAAAATGCTTTCTTACAATGTTTTCCGTTTTTCTTTCATTTGCCATTATAGATTCCTCTTAATCCGTACCACCCAGATATACGGTTACCACCAAATTCTCCACATTCTACCCGCATTTTATTCTCCCGCAATCATTAAAAACCGCGTTAATCCGTGCAATCTGTGGCTAATTTTCTTGACTTTTACCCGAAATTTGGTATAATTCCTCCCAGTTTATCAGCAGATAGACGTCATTCGTCCAGCAGGACAAATCTTTAGGCCGGCAGGGCCACTCAAATTTATTAAAATTCGTTTATATCGATTATCCGATTAAAATGCTTCGGATTTATCATCGAGGATTTTCTGCGCAGAGGGAAAAAATCAATCAAAATAAACAAATTATGCAAAACGAACCCAATTTCCAAAACCCCCAAAATGAATATAACTTTAGTGACAGCAACAACTAACAACTACGAACAACAAACTATGAACTACTCAAAACAAACCCAAACAAAGCCAATTTTACTTCTTCGCCAGTTGTTTTTTGAACTCAGCCAGTTTCCCGGCAAGGCCTTTGTCAGACAGAGCCAGGATTTGCACAGCCAGTATAGCCGCGTTCTTTGCGCCGGCTTTTCCAATCGCCACCGTCGCGACCGGCACGCCCGGCGGCATTTGGACCGTGCTCAGAAATGCGTCAACCCCCTCTAAGCCTGAGCTTGAAATCAGCGGCACGCCGATGACCGGCAGCGTAGTTCTGGCCGCCAAGGCGCCCGCCAGATGCGCAGCCATGCCGGCAGCCGCGATTATCACCTTTATACCGTCTTTGGCGGCGTTTTCCGCAAATTCCGCCGCCGCCTCCGGCGTCCGATGCGCCGACATCACCCGCACCACCGGCTCAATACCAAAGCCGCTTAACTGCTCGACGCAGCTTTGCATTACCGCCATATCGCTGTCGGAACCCATCACCACCGCTACAGCACTTTTCATATCTTTAGCCATTGTTTTCTCTCAGCCTTAAGGTTAAAATATCCTTCGGAATTCGTTTTAAAATAATAACAGCCAGGTGTTCCAGATGCAAACAAGAAAACCCGTCGTTGCAGGTCAGTTTTACCCCGGCGATCGCGATTCCTGCATTGCCGAAATCAGCGAATGCCTTCAAGAGAAACCCCCTGTCAAGTCATTGCCCGAAACAATAGTTGCCGGCATTGTTCCGCACGCCGGCTGGACCTTCAGCGGCAGTTTGGCCGCAATGGTATTCTCGGCAATAAAACAACGCTGCGATAAGGTTGATACCTTCATTATATTCGGGGCGGCGCACGGCTATTACGGCCCTTCGCCTGCTGTTTATGATAGCGGGCGATGGTTAACACCTTTGGGCGAGGCTGCCGTCGATGAAGAATTGGCCGACGCCGTACTGGAAACCGATGCTGCCGTCAGTGACGCCTCGGCACATCTGGATGAGCACAGCATTGAAGTTCAGGTGCCGTTCATACAGCATTTATTCGCCGGCACAAAAATCCTGCCGATTCTGACCCCGCCGAACAAGCAGTCGATTTCGCTGGGCGGGTTTGTTGGTGATATCATCAAACTGCAGAAGAAGAAAATTATCTGCATCGGCTCAACCGACCTGACCCACTATGGTCCGCGCTATGGCTTTGCTCCTATGGGGACAGGCACCAAAGCTCTGCATTGGGCAAGCGACGTTAACGACAAGGAATTTGTCGATTTCGCCCTGCAGCTCCAGCCGCAGAAGATGCTCGCAAGTGCCGCCGAGAACTTTAACGCCTGCGGCCCCGGTGCAGCAGCCGCGGCGGTTGCTGTCGCTAAAAAGCTCGGCAGAACAAAAGGTGTTCTGCTTGCCCACACCAACAGCAACAAAGTCATGCTCGAAAAAATGGCCGTTGCAAGCGCAGATTCCGTCGGATACGCCGCTATTGTGTTCTAAATTTTTTATGAAGGTCGAACTAAAACAGGATTTGCATATTCCCCGCGGCTCTACTATGAGCAGGCAGCAATATATAGATTTCCTCATTGAAGCATATAACCTGATGAAAGAAATCCCATCGTACCTGGCGCCGGCGGAAGATATAAATTGTCTCGAACTGGCCCATCTGATCCCTTCGGTGCCGGAAACAGTATTGGCGATTTATGTCGGCATCAACGATGCCGTCTGCAACAAAGGCCTAGTATCGCCATTGCTGCCTCGTCACGGCCACAATAACGTGTTTGTTTTCGACCCGCAGGTGTACCCGGGCGGCGAAAATGTGCCGGCCGGAACAGCCGACGCCCGGAAGATTCTTGCGGGATTTGAGCCGCCAAATAAAACCTGGAACAGAAACTGGACTTACGTAATGATTCAGGACCCCGCTCGCGGCTTTGAAAGTCTTTGGGCCGAGAAGGGCTACATAGATACGATTGCCGCCAAGTTCGAAGACTTTACTATGTTGACAGATTCTTCGAAAGGTATGTTATGTATTTTTATTGACGCCAAGGCCTTCGAATACCCGATCAACAAATCTCGCGGATACCTCAAAGCCGCCAGGGCCCGCGGCCAAAAGCACGCCTCTGAATTTCACATCCCCGATTCCATAAGTGACGAGTTCGATAGTTTAGTGCCGGTGATGCTGAACCGGGGCGAAAAATTATATGTCGCAACAACCGATTTTGGCCCCTGTGCCCACGGCTGGAGCAATATCCACAAAGACAACTCTGGGTTAGCCGTGGTAAATGAAAATTCCGCCGTGCCTTTGAATTTGGTGACGGCCAAACCGCCGGTGCATCCTAAATATGCAAAGTCACTCACTCCTGCCAGGGGTTCTGCCGATATGACCACAGACTGGTTTTACCGCGGCCGTTCGGTTTCAAGGCTTCCGCTGCTGACAGGTTTGTTCCGAGGTTGATGTTTTTCAATCCTGCCGATGAAAAATCGACTTTTATCGAGAAAGCCGAAATGAAATAAAAAAACCGGCGGTAGTACAAGTTTATCACTGGCTTTTGATGAAATTAAGATGTAAAATGAACTGTCGCAGCAAGCCGGCGTATAAGGCAAACGTAATAAGCGTACAATTTCGGTAATAATACTCATGAATGTATCTGTAATTATCCCTGTTCTGAATGAAGAGAGTACAATCGCCGCTGTAGTTAAGATTGCCAAAAATTGCAGTCGCGTCGATGAGATCATAGTCGTCGACGACCACTCGGTTGACAGCTCGGTTGCGCAGGCAAAGGCCGCGGGGGCAAGTGTAATTACAAGCACAAAACAGGGCAAAGGCATCTCTATGCTCGAAGGCCTGCTCATCTCGAAAAACCCCATCGTGGTATTTCTTGACAGCGACATTGACAGTTACGCCGCCGATGTAATCGATAAAATGACTCGGCCGATAATTGACGGCCGGGCCGACTTCGTAAAGAGTACTTTCGAACGAGAGGCCGGCAGAGTTACAGAGCTTGTCGCAAAACCTCTGCTGTCGCTGCTTTTCCCGGAGGCGGACAAATTTGAACAACCCCTCAGCGGGGTTATCGCCGGCAAACGCGAGTTCTTTGAAAAAATAAAATTCGAAGAACGCTACGGCGCGGACATAGGCATCCTGATTGATATGATTCAGATCGGCGCCAGAGCTACCGAGGTCAACATCGGTTTTATAACCCACAAGACGAAACAGCTTCATCAGCTCGGAAAAATGTCGAACGAAGTTACAGCGGCAATATTGAAAAGGGCAAAAAATCTCCCCTCTTACAATCTCGATACCCTCGAAACCACAAGCTTTATTCTCGACCAAATGGAATTTGCGGTCAGGCAGAACCTGATGCCCTTGAATAAAATGGCTATCTTCGATATGGATAACACGCTCCTGATGGGGCGGTTCATAGATAAAGTGGCGAATAAGTTCAATTTAAACAAGGCGCTCTCTGATATTATAACAGCCAATCAGGAATCGTTCCTTATAGCAAAGCTGATAGCGCGCCTCCTGAAGGGCCTGAAAATATCACAGCTTATCGAAACCCTTGATGAAATCTACCTCGTGCCGGACGCCGTCGAGGTAATTGCGGAATTGAAGAGCCGCGGCTACATCGTCGGAATCGTCAGCGACAGTTATGAGTTCACCGCGCAGCATATCCGAAACAAGGTCGGCGCAGACTTCGCCATAGCTAATGAGCTGGAATTCTCCGACGGCGTTGCCACGGGAGAAATCAAAATCCTCTCCTATTATGCGCGAACAGACAAAAGTCTCTGCAACCACAACTTCTGCAAAAGCAACGCAATGCTCCACCTCAGCGAAAAGTACGACATTCCGTTATCGAACATGATAGCGGTCGGCGACAGTGACTATGACGCCTGCATGGTCAAGCACGCCGGCTTGGGGGTTGCCTTTTGCTCCAACAGCCGAATTCTCAATACGGTGGCCGACAAAGTAATCGACTCCCGAAGTTTCGAGTCGATACTAGATTTTGCCCCTTAAGATAACACGGCTGCGTTTTATTGCCCCCAAAACAGCCAACGGTCGGATTCGAACCGACAACCCCCGGTTTACAAAACCGGAGCTCTACCATTGAGCTACGTTGGCGTTTGAAAAAATGATAACAAAAACTCGTCTTTCAGGCACTCATTTTTTCGGTGCTATTTCCTTCGTTGCGGCCTCCATTTATAGCATTTTCGACAGAACTTATCAATCCTCCGTCTTAAAGGCCTGCACCTCAATGAATAAATAAAACTCCCGATAGCCCGCCCTGCTACAGAAGCGATTCCCGCGCTATTCCCTTGTTTTATGCAACAGCTTTTAGTATTTTGGCGGACTATGATTGCCAGGCCTTCACAATTGGGTCTAAATGCAAAACTGTTTTCGCCGGTTCGCCGCTTGTACGGCCTCCTGGCTCCGCGCGCCTATAGCGTCATTATGTTCGGCGCCTTGTTTTGCACCCTTACAGTAAAGTTCTTTCACGCCCACCGTATCGACCTGCTCGATGAATACCTTAGCTGGATATTCGCCGACATCTCTATCCTTTTAGGTGTCGAAGTTGTATTAGCCCTGCTCTGTTTTCGCTGGCCTCGTAAATGGCTCGTACGTGCCGCTTGTATTTGTGCCGCTGTTATATGCACGTGGTCTGTTATGAGCGCAGGCTGGCTTGTAAGAACCGGAACACAGCTCCTGCCTACCGTCCTTTTGCCGTTATTTCGCGACCCGATAAACGCATTATGTATTGTCGGCATCAATCTCTCAAAATCGCCGGCCGCTGCCGTCATCCTCCTCGGTCCCAGCGCCATTGCTCTTGCTTTTTTCTTTTCCGTTTTAGCAAAACCGCTGCCGCCCAATTACAACCAAAAACGCTTCGCAGTAAGAATTACTGTTTCCGTGCTCCTTGTCCTTATCGCAGTCCTTGCTCGCGGCACGCTCGGCGACCGTGGTTCTAAGCTGATTGTCTCTGAAGGCATGCGTTACAATAGTCAGTTAAGAGCTGTGACCTCTCTCCTCTTCCCCGGTTCCGCCCGTCTGACAAAGACCTATTTAGCCAACGCCAAACGAAAAATGCCTGCTTTTGACGACATACAAATTACAATTTCGCCGATGCAGCGACGCTTAAACCGCAACATCGTCCTTATCGTCCTTGAGGGCGTACAATACAGATACACCTCCCTTTATGACAAACAAAGCAACCTGACGCCTTACC
This sequence comes from Phycisphaerae bacterium, assembly GCA_028714855.1. Classification (NCBI taxonomy): domain Bacteria; kingdom Pseudomonadati; phylum Planctomycetota; class Phycisphaerae; species Phycisphaerae bacterium. The sequence continues at coordinate 231,072 of JAQTLP010000002.1, forward strand.
TTGCTTCTTTAGCAGAACAAGGCGTAGAATTCACAAACGCCCGCTCCTCGCTTACGCATACAACAAAGGTTCTGTTTAGTCTCTTAACAGGCCGATTTCCTTCCGCCTCGCAGGACATCGCAGAGGCTGTCCCCCGCGAAAAGCCTTACGCTTCTATTCCCACAATTTTAAAACAGAACGCCAACTTCCGGACCGCTTTTTTCCAGTCCGCAAAGGGAAATTTCGAAACCCGCCCGGGGCTGGTTCACAATCTCGGCTTTGACAAATTCTGGGCCAGAGAGGACTTGAAGACAGAAGACGCATTTCTCGGATATCTGGCCTGTGATGAGTTTGCTATGCTGGAGCCAATAGTCGAATGGATAAAATCCGACGACAGACCTTTCTTTCTGACGCTTATGCTCTCGGTTACGCACGACCCTTACGAAGTCCCGCGATGGTTTGCAGAACCAGCCAAAGAGCCGCTCGCCAGATACAAGCAGGCCATTCTCTACACAGACAAATTCCTCGCAGCCCTCGACGTCGAGCTCGCAAAGCTTAATCTCGCCGACGAAACTATCTTCTGTGTTATTGGAGACCACGGTGAGGCGTTTGGCGAGCACGGCCTGCTCGGTCATGAGAGAATCGCTTTCGACGAAGCCCTTCGAATCCCATTTTGTTTGCGGGCCCCGTTTTTGATTCAGCCGAAAACCGAGGTAACTTGCCCCATCAGCTCTGTTGACCTGGCCCCGACATTGCTGGCCTTACTGGGTTTCGATACACAAACTCTCCGCCTTGACGGTGCTAATGCTCTCGGGCCAATACCCGATGACCGCACAGTATATTTCTCCGGCTGGCTCAGCCAAAGCCCTACCGGGTTTGTAAAAGCAAATCGAAAGTTCATATATTATCCGGCGAACAAAATGGTCTCCGTCTATGATTTGAGCGCAGACCCGCTCGAATTGTCCCCGGCAGAGTTGCCCAACCAGCAGGGGCGCGAAATTGCAGATGATCTTGTCGCCTGGCGAGAAGGCACTATTTTTGTGCTCGGCCGCCAGCAAGCTGGAAAAAAGACCCTTTTCGACACCTGGCTTTGCCGCTGGAACAACCGCGTCGCTTCTGCCAAATATCGCCCCAGCCTCAAAAAATAGCTTGATTCCTCCATCAAGAGTCTGCCTTATGTCCCGCATTGTCCGTTCGTTCATTTCGTTCACCGACGTGTTGCTTTTTGTAAACATCAGACAAATCCTGTTGTCTTTCAACATGTTATGAGGCTTGTATGTGTAAAGATGGACTATCTGGGTAAAGTTGGTGTTGAGAAAAAACAACACGCCGTTGAATTTCGACTCTTCTCTTTTTCCCCGTGAAAAACGATATTCAGGTATAACTTTCTATTTTGCAGATCGTTAAAAAAGGCCTCTCGTCCTTTAGTTTTTTTCGCCTGTTGCTGGCATACTTTTTGCAGGTAGCTTCTCGTTTAAGAAAATAATATTGGGCGGGGCGCTCATAACCCAATACAAAACAAAGGAGGAGGCAGAACCCGCCCATTTGAAAATTTTCAGAATCGGTTTCACAGAAAACTCACCGGTTTTGTTTAATATCGCGGGGTCGTTCTGGAGGAGGGCGACTCCGTTTCCCTTTTTACACCGCATGCTCCGCAATTAATCCTTGCCCACAAAAAAACCCCGCGGCGAATCCTTTCGCCACAGGGCTATAAAAATCTGTCATCAAAAACGCCGTTATTGCGGCTAACGGCTCTTGTCGGATTTTTCCACCATCTCGTCTAATTTTTTGGTATCGGCGCTCCGCTCAGTCTTTCGCGGTATCTTCACAGCCACACCAAGCCGACCAAGTTCACCAGCCACATCGGGCTGATTGGGATTAAGCTGGAAGCTGCGGCTTAAATACTCCCTCGCCCGGCTTTTGTCACCCTTGCCCAAATAATAGAAGCCGATCTGCCTGTTAATCTTGGCCGAATCCGGCGCCATATAAAGCGCCTGCTGATAACCCTTCAACGCGTACTCATCCAGGCCTTGCTCCTGAAACGCCAGTGCAAGCTGAAGAGACGCCGCCGCCGAAATGGATGCCTGCTTTAAATACTCGTCCGCCAGCAGCTTTGACTTGGCCGCATCACCGTTGCTCAATAACACCTTCACTCTTGACGCCTGGGCCTGCCTGTGAACAGGGTCGAAATTCAAAGCGATAGCATACTGGTCTTCCGCCTGTGTCCACAGCCCCTCGGTCTGATAAATCTTGCCGAGCTTGAAATGCGCTTCGGCATTCTCGTATTTCTTATCTATTTCCTTCTGCAGCTGGATCTTTTTCTTCTCGGCTTCCGTTCTCCCGACCTCCTTAGGCTTGGTCTTTCCGCCGCAGCCGCCGAGCAGCAACAACATGCAAACCAAAAGAACCGGAGCAATAAATATTCGCTTCCCCACCTGTTCTTGCCTCCATCTCATAATTTGCACCCCATATTTATAAATAATATACATCTCTCACATCCTTGCGTACCACGCTATGTAATTTTGACAAGCTGGAAAATCTTTGCAAGCAAAATCTTTGATTTTTTATAATAAAACACCGCTCGCAGGATTCCGGCCGTTTCCTTTTAACATACTGACAAGCCATTCCTGCTGGAGGCGTCCTAAATGTCGAGGTTTTGGACTTCGAGGGCATGGTCGCGGATGAAATTCCGGCGCTCCTCAACATTCTCGCCCATCAGGATACTGAAAAGCCTGTCCGCCTCGCCTGCATCATCTAATTTGACGCTCAACAGCGTCCGGGACGTGGGATCCATCGTCGTGTCCCACAGTTGCTCGGCGTTCATCTCGCCCAGACCCTTGAACCGCTTTATCTCCACTCCCTCTCCGCCAATCTGCCGTATACCGGCGCAGATGTCACCTAGCGAAGCTATGTCGTATGTGTTTTCGCCGTTGATAAGCTGAAACTTTGTCGGCAGCGCCTCGCCGGACACGGTCTTGGCAGGTTTGAGAAGAAAATCTTTTAAGTCCAGATTCCAAGCTTCCTTGAGCTTTTCGTTTATCTCGTTAATTCGAGCCGCCTCATGAAGTTCCTCGGCGACAAACGGCTCTTCTTCCTCGCCCTCTGCGCCTTTGCTCGCGCCCTGCTTCAGTTTATCCAGCTGCTTTTCATATTTGGCCTTGGCATAAAACACTTCCTCCTGCCCGCCGGCAATAATACGAAACTGCGGAAGCCCTTTGCTGTCATAATAAGCCTGCACAAAATCAGCGAAATTGATGCCCCGCTTGGCCAGGATTGCTATGTTTCGCTCAGCATCGGCGAGGATTTTTACAAGACCGGCCAGCTGCTTGTCTGAAACTTTTTGTGTTTTTTTGCTCTTATCGCTTTTTTTGCCGTCCCTGATTACAAGCTCTGTACCTTCCAGGCCGCGGGCAATCATTCGCTTGTGCATCTGACCCTCGCTCAGGACATATTCGGAATTCTTTTTACCTTTAATCTTTACTTCGTACAGCGGAGGCTGGGCGATGTAAATCATATCATTGAGAAACAATTGCGACATCTGTCTGAAGAAAAAGGTCAGCAGCAGCGTTCGTATGTGGGCGCCGTCTACATCAGCATCGGTCATTAGTATTATCTTGCCGTATCTGCACTTGCTTAAATCGAACTCGTCGGTGCCGATGCCTGTTCCCAGGGCGCTTATAATTGTTTGGATTTCCTCGTGCGCAAGCATTTTTTCCAGCCTGGCTTTTTCGACATTTAGGATTTTTCCTTTCAGCGGCAGGATCGCCTGGATATTTCTGTCTCTGCCGGCTTTTGCTGAGCCGCCCGCCGAATCGCCTTCGACTATAAATATCTCGGTGCCCGCCTTTTCCTTGCTCGTGCAGTCCCACAATTTGCCCGGCAGGCTGGCGCTGCTTAGCGCACCTTTACGCCTGGTCAACTCGCGCGCCTTTCTGGCCGCTTCTCTTGCCGCAGCGGCCTGAATGGCTTTATTTAAAATCCGCTTCGCCTCACCGGGGTGCTCTTCAAGAAAATGCCCGAGCTGCTCATTGACGACGCTCTCAACAAAACCGCCGACCTCTGGGTTGGTCAGCCGAACTTTTGTCTGGGCCTCAAATTGCGGATTGGCAAGTCTTACCGCTACAACTGCGGTTAACCCCTCGCGGAGGTCCTCGCCCGTAGTACCCTGTTCATTCTTCATCAGGTTATTGTTCTTGGCATAGTAATTCATCGTGCGCGTCAGGGCCGTCTTAAAGCCCGACAGATGTGTGCCGCCGTCGATGTTGCGGATGTTATTGGCAAAGGCAAGCACGTTTTCGGCATAACCGTCATTATACTGCATCCCCACTTCGCAGGTCATTTTCGCCTCAGGGTCCTCTTTAGTAAAGTAGATGACATCTTTGTGCAGAACTTCTTTGCCTTCGTTAAGGTGCTTTACAAAGGCCTTAATCCCGTCATTGAACTTGAACACCTCTTTTTTGTCTTTCCTGTCGTCCCGAAAAGTAATTTGCAGCCCAGCGTTCAGATATGCCATCTCTCGAATACGTTTCGCCAACGTGTCATAATCGAACTCGGCATCTCCAAAAATTTCTTCGTCCGGCATAAAAGATACCGTGGTGCCTTGTTTGTCGCTTTTTCCGACCTCCTTAACAGTGCCCTTTGCTTTTCCCCTGGCGCACTCAAAGTGATGGTGCTTTCCGTCTCTATACACATCCACCTCAAGCCACTCGCTAAGCGCGTTCACCACGCTGACGCCTACGCCGTGCAGCCCGCCGGCAACCTTGTAACTTTCGCCGTCAAATTTTCCGCCAGCGTGCAGGGTGGTGAGCACGACATCTAAAGCGCTCTTCTTCGCCTCTTTATGCTCTTCGACCGGTATACCTCTGCCGTTGTCCTCAACCGTGCAGCTGCCATCGGCCTGGATGTGCACGACTATGTTGTCGCAGAATCCAGCCAATGCCTCGTCGATAGAGTTGTCCAGAACCTCATAGACCAAATGGTGCAGGCCTCCGCTGCTGCGGTCGCCGATATACATATCAGGGCGCTTTCGAACCGCCTCCACGCCTCCGAGTATCTTTATTTTGCTCGCGTCGTACTTGTGGTCTTTCATATTAATCCTTTGTCTGCTGCGCCCCCATCCCTGCTTTCACGTTAAATCGCGGCGGCTCGGCCGACAACAACTTTAATTTCTTGTATCCGCGCCTGCGGATATTGCCTGCCCAGCTCTTCGAGAAGCTCACTGCTTAATAATTGCAGCTCGTACACATACGACGGCGAGTCAGCAAGCACTTTTAGCTTGTGGCCGGAAATGCCGTCGATTCTACAGTGCCGACAAAGCTCGATCGGCAGCAACTGACTCCAAGCCTCGGCTATCAATTCGGCTCTGCTTTGCTGCGGCGAAATCCGCTTTTCCATAAGCTCACTTAGGACATCACCCAAACCGACCGCTCTTTCTGCTCGATGTACCGTTCGCCACTTGACGGCTCTGCGCAATTGTTCGTCTTCGTCCACCATTTTTCAACTCAGGTTAATCGGCATTAGAACATAGAGGAAATTTGCCCCGCTCTTTATCAAGCCCGGCCTGTCCGCCTGACCCAACTCTAACTCGAACTCCGCCGTCTTAATGACCCGCAGGGCCTCTATTAAAAACTGCGGATTAAACCCAATCTCAATCGGCTCGCCCTTATAATCGATGGGCATATTAATCTGCGCATCACCCGCCTCCGGCGCCCTTCCGGAAAACATCAGACTGTTCTTTCCTATCGAAAGTTTAATCCCTCTGGACTCCCCGCTTGTCAGCAGCGCCGAACGGCGCACCGCGCTTAACACCGCCTCGGTTGACAGCACCAGTTTCTTGTCGTAATCCTCCGGTATTATATCCTCATATTTGGGGAAATTACCTTCGACAAGATTCGAGCTTATAACTACATTCGCACAACTGAACAATATCTGGTTGTCGACAAGCTTGACCATAACAATATCCTTTTCACTGCCGCCGATTTTATCCAGCAAAGTCATCGTCTTGGCCGGAACTATTACTTTTACTTTAGCAATCTGTTCAGCCGGCGCTGAAGCCAGGCTGGCTCTGCAGCGGGCCAATCTTCTGCCGTCGGTGGCGACAAGAGACAGCTTCTTGCCTTTAATTTCCCACAGCACTCCGTTAAGAGCATAGCGAGTGCTCTCTTTGGCTGTAGCAAACAAACACTGCCTTATGCCGGCCTGCAGGCACCCTAAAGAAATCTCTATATCAGCTTTCGCCTCAAAGCTTGGAACTGCAGGATATTGGCCCGGCTCTTGGCCATAAATTGTAAAGTGGCTGTCCGCTCCCTCTATCTTGCAAGTGCCGTCCTCAGCCCGTAACACCAAAACATCATCCGTGCTCTCGCGCACAACAGCCGCTAACCGGTCTGCCGGGACAACAATTTCACCTGCTTCTTCCACTTGAACTTCAGAAACTAAATAGTTAATACCAACCTCTATGTCGGTTGCACAGATGTGAACATTCTTTTTGTCGGCGACAATTTGGACACAGTGGAGTATTGGTTTTGGTGTGCGGCTTGGCACAACGGTGGTTAGTATGCCTAAAGCATCTGCCAAGGCGGCTCTGTTAAAATTTAATCTCATAATAGACCCCTATGCCAAAAATGGTAAAAAGACAAGTTTCCAAGCCTCTAAATTCCCAGAAAACACAACTGCAATCTACCCCATAAAGCACACGCTTGCAACCCTTTTTTGGAAAAAACCGCATGGGCTCTTGGTGTAAGAATTAGGACACAAGTGGTTTTTCTCTATCTTGAAAATAGATTAGTATTAATCTTACTTAACTAAAGAGTAGTATTAGTAATCATACACCCTGTGAATTTGTTGCTTTTTAAAGAGGGTTGGTCTTTAAGATATTGTGCGGCAAGCTGTTAAAGAGCAAAAAACCCTTGCGGTGTTTGTGGATAACTTGTTAGATTGTTGGCGGGAATATTGGGCGGAACTAACAGAGCACAGTGTTTGGCTGGAGCACCCTGTTAATTGCTACGGGTTATTGTGTAGAGGTTTTTTAAAGATTTTCCTTGACAAATAGTTAGTATGTATATAGTTTGCATATAAACAAACAAGGATCGTCTGTGGTTTGTATAGGGTCCTGTGTCGTAGGGGCGAACGCGCCGCTTGCCTTTAGTTTAGGATAAGGTATATTAAGTGGTTGTCATAAACAGCCAGCAGGAGAAATCAAAAGATATGAGCGATAGAATACAGTCAGACGCAACCATATCAGGCAAGGCGAGCCAGTACCAGCCTATACTGCCGCAGGACAAGCGGAGGTTTTATATAGGTATTGATGTTGGCTCAACCAGCAGTGATATAACTGTGCTGGATAGCGCCGGCAAGAGTGTTCTCTGTGATTACCGGCGCACCAAAGGCAAGCCTGTAGAAACAGTGCGATTACAATTAGACAGGATATTCAGGCAAATAAACCCTCTAAATATCACCCTTGCTGTAGCAACTGGTTCAGCGGGCCGCTTTTTAGCTAAACTGTTGGATATTCCCTTTATAAACGAGGTCCCTGCCCAGGCGGCAGCTATATGTCATCTGTACCCGCAACTTCAGCAGGCAACTATAATTGAGATGGGCGGGCAAGACAGCAAACTGATTTTCTTGTCTGCCGAACAAGGCCGGGCCAGAGTGCGGGATTTCACCCTTAATACTGTTTGTGCCGCGGGGACAGGTTCGTTTCTTGACCAGCAGGCGCAACGGCTGGGTGTAAATATTGAGGGCGAGTTCGGCCGGATGGCGCTACAGAGCAAAGCCGTGCCGAGAATGGCCGGACGGTGTTCGGTTTTTGCAAAAAGCGATATGATTCATCTACAGCAGCAGGCAACCCCGAGCTGTGATATCATTGCTGGGTTATGCCTGGCGCTTGCGAGGAACTTAAAGGGTGACTTGGGCTGCGGCAGGGAATTTGTTAAGCCGATTATATTTACCGGCGGCGTGGCGGCCAACATCGGCGTCGTCAGGGCGCTGGAAAAAGTTTTTGAACTGCCGCAGGATGAACTTGTTGTTCCCAAAGAACACTTTTTTACCGGCGCTATTGGTGCGGTTCTTATTGCCAAGGAAAGAACCGGCTCCAACGGACAAATTCACCTTGAGAAAATTGATAGCTATCTGACACAACGAGGTTCAGCTTTAGAAGGTGCCCCCCGCCGTGGGGTGTTAGGCAGGCCGAGCTTGCCGTATCCCGATAGTCACGTTTACGAACATCTGCTCTCAAGCGCAACCGAGTCGATAGAGGCGTATCTTGGTGTTGATGTCGGCTCTATTAGCACTAAAGCCGCTGTTGTTGATAACCAGAATCGCCTGCTCGCAAAGCATTATATGATGACCACTGGCAATCCTCTCGAAGCTGTTCGGCAGACCCTCGACATTATCGGCAAAAAAGTCGGCGGAAAGGTGAACATCTGCGGTGCTGCCACTACAGGCTCGGGACGCTATCTCATCGGCGACTTTATAGGGGCCGACGTTGTCATAAACGAAATCACCGCCCAGGCAAAAGGGGCTGCCATTGTTGACCCGATGGTCGACACGATTTTTGAAATCGGCGGACAGGACAGCAAATATATCTCCCTCGAAAACGGCGTCGTAGTTGACTTCACTATGAACCACGCCTGTGCCGCGGGGACAGGCTCCTTTTTAGAAGAGCAGGCGCAACGCCTCGATATATCCATCGACCGGCAGTTTGCGGAACAGGCCTTCAGTTGTAGGGAGCCCGTGAAGCTGGGCGAACGCTGCACCGTCTTTATGGAATCCGACCTCCTCTGCTATCAGCAGCAGGGAGCCAAGACTAATGAGCTTGTCGCTGGCCTGAGCTATTCTATCGTCGAAAATTATCTCAATCGCGTTGTCGGCAGGAGAAAAGTCGGCGAACATATCTGTTTCCAGGGCGGGACCGCTTTTAACAAGGCTGTCTGGGCTGCTTTCGAGACGGTTGTAGGAAAACCCGTTATGGTCCCCGACCATCACGAGGTGACAGGCGCCATTGGTGCTGCTGCCATCGCCGCTGGTCATATTAAGAAAAGCGAAGCAGCCAAAAGCAGCTTCAAAGGGTTCGAAAACGTCTGCTCCATTCAGTATCAGGTCGAATCCTTTACGTGCGAGCATTGTCCCAACCACTGCGAAATTAAAAAAGTACAACTCCCCGACACAGAACCGCTGTATTATGGCTCTCGGTGCGATAGGTACAACCTCAAGAAAAAAACAGCAAAGGCAAAAGGCCTTGACGCCTTCGAATACCGAAAGCAAATGTTGTTTGAATGTGCGGGTCTGAACGACAAGCCTTCTAAAAAGCAGTATACGAAGGTTTCTATAGGCATCCCTCTTGCGCTGACAAATTGGCAGCTTTTACCGCTGTTCTCTCAGTTTTTTAAGGCGATGGGCTTCGATTGCATAATCTCCGGCAAAACCGACAAGCGAATAATTCGTATGGGCGTCGAATCTGTCAACGCTCAGCCGTGCTTTCCGGTCAAAGCCGCTTACGGTCATATTGCCGAGCTGATTGAAAAAAAGGTCGACTACATCTTCCTGCCGAGCATTGTTTCGATGACGGAAAGCTTCCCGCAGAATAAGTCCAATCAACTGTGTCCCTATGTCCAGTCGCTGGTTTATCAGGCGCAAACAGCCTTTGGCAAGAAACTCGGAGACACAAAAATTCTTACCACACCAATTCGTATGGGTGATGGACAAAAACTTTTACAAAAAAGCTTCATTGCTCTCGGCAGGACGCTGGGGGTTTCGGCGTCTTCTGCACGAAAGGCCCTCGAAAAGGGATTTGCAGCCCAGCAAAAGTTTGAGTCAGCCTTGCTGGATAAAGGCAAAGAAATTCTCGACCAGCTCGGGCCTGAACAGAAACTGTTCGTGCTTATCTCGCGCCCGTATAACGGCTGCGATGAAGGGCTTAACCTGCAACTTTCCAAAAAGTTCGATGAGCTTGGTGTCAGGGTAATACCTATTGATATGCTCGCCCTCGACGATACACCATTGACTGACCCGTTGCTTCACGAACAGGCTTACTGGTCGTATGGCCAGAAGATTTTGAGAGCAGCCGAGATAATCAAAAGAGATCCGCGGCTTTTTGCGATATATCTATCCAACTTCAGCTGCGGGCCGGATTCATTCCTTCTGACGTTTTTCAAGGACATAATGGCACAAAAACCCTGCCTGCTGCTGGAGCTTGATGAACACTCTGCCGATGCCGGGGTAATTACCCGGCTCGAAGCCTTTCTCGACAGCTTGAAACATTATCATTCGTTGGAGAAAAAGCCACAGGCCAAGAAGCTGGCGATTCCGGAAGGAATTAGCCGCGAACGCACGCTGTATATTCCTTATATGAGCGATTGTGCTTATGGCGTCGTTGCCTGCTTTAAGGCTCATGGTCAGCCTGCGGAGGTTATGCCGCTGGCAGACGAAGCCGCCCTTTTGCAGGGAAGGCAATTTACCTCCGGGAAGGAATGCCTGCCCTGTGCTATTACCAGCGGCGATATGCTGAAGGTAATCAGGGCGAAGGGCTTCGATCCCGCCAAGGCCGCCTTTTTTATGCCTGCCTCTTCGGGCCCCTGCAGGTTTGGAATGTATAGCTGTCTCCACCGCCTTATCCTGAAATACGCCGGCGCAGAAGATGTCCCCGTCATCGCGCCGAACCAGGATAGCGGCTTCTACAGGGAATTCACCAAAGGCGTCGGCTCGAGCATGGGAAAGTTTATGAAGGACATCTGGATTTCCGTTAGCGGCATAGATTTGCTGCGGAAACTTATTTTGCGCATCAGGCCTTTCGCTGCGGATTCGCGTCAGGCCCAGCGGGTCTATGACCAGTCCATCAGGCGATGGACGCAGGCCGTTGAAGGCCGCTTTAGTTTTTCCCAGATGCGCCGGCTGATGGAATCTATCGCAGGGGACTTTGCGGCTGTTAAGCTGAATGGCAGCACCCGAAAGCCTATGATCGGAATAGTTGGAGAAATTTATGTCCGCAGTCATCCCTTTGCCAATAGCAATATAATCGCCCGATTGGAAGAGCTCGGCGCCGTCTGCGACCTGGCCTCGCTGGCGGAGTGGATGTACTATACCAACTTCACAAGGAGTCTGTCGGCCAGACGTAAGGGCAATTATCGGGACTGGTTTACAAATGTCTTTCAGGACTATTTTCAGCGCAGGATTGAAAAGGCCCTCGCCGAGCCGTTGGAGAAAATGCTTCGGGCATCCGGCCTCTACAATCAATTGAGCTTGTCTGAAGGCCCGCTGGACTACATAATTGAACTGGCCAAACCCTACATACATCATTCGTTCGAGGGCGAAGCAATCCTTAGTGTAGGCAAAATGATAGAGTATCACCATCAGGGTTTCGGCGGCGTAGTCAATGCGATGCCGTTTAGCTGTATGCCCTCGACTATTGTCAATACTCAAACAAGACGGATAAGCGCCGATTGTGCCGACATGCCGATTTTGAATTTGAGTTTCGACGGGCAGGAAGATTCTACATTGACCACACGCCTCGAGGCGTTTGTCGAACAAGTCCGCCAGCGACAGCCGCACGCAGCTGCACAAGTGGTTCACGCTTGATAAAATTGGCTTTGTTTTGCATAATTTATTGTTTTTGATTGATTGAATTTGAGCCACAAAGGCACTAAGGCACAAAAGGACAAAGTAAAGTTTTTGGTTTTTCATAACGTAGTACCTCCTTTCTATAAATAGGGCAGACTTGCGCGATTGATGCGAAAATTCCGGAACTTTCAGGAATGTGATTTTGGCTAAGTCGTTGCGGGAAAAGGAGTAAAAATTTTTGAGAAAAATGGATTTTTGCTTTTACCTCCCTGCGCATTTGGTTGAAAAATTTCTGTAAGCCACGGATGGACACAGATTTACACTGTTTTTTGACGCAGATTGCGCAAAGGGCGCAGAGGAAAATTTAGGCACAAGTAAGGGCTAAAAGGTTTCGAGCCAGTTGTCGCAGAGAACGGCAAGGTCGGAGGAGTCAACGATGCCATCGCCGGCAGGCGGCGGGGCAATGTCGGCCGAGGGAACACTAGGTGATTGCAGCCATTGAGAGGCCAGTATCGCAAAATCTACAAAATCAACATCACTATCTCCATCGATGTCTTCAGGGTTGACAAAAGGAGAATAGTGATAACCCATATTGACGATTCCAACATCGCATACTCTGTCTGTTCGCGTCGTAAATACATCCATTCCTAAATTTGCTGACGTATCGCTTCCTGCATTGACGCAAGGACTGTCAAAGGCCTGTCCAGATGCTATCTGACTGAGGTAATAATTGCCACCGGGCCCCGCTACAAAACAAGGGTCGGCATTGATGTTGCCTGTTCCTTCCCAGCCACCCTGAACGTCGGAGAAAGTAACGACTGCAGGGCTTTCATCATCATATATTAGCGCTCCGTGTATTTGTTCTCCTATTGGTGCGGTATTACCCCAGAGTATACAGTTTGTTATTATCGGGCTGCTGTAGTAGGAGTTGTACATTCCGCCGCCGTTTACTGTTGCCGAGTTGCCTGCAAATGTGCAGTTGGTCATATTCGGGCTGCTGGAACTGTAGTTGTACATTCCGCCGCCCCTCTCGGATGCCGTATTGCTACTGAATATACAGTTGGTCATATTCGGGCTACTGGAGTTGTAGTTATACATCCCGCCGCCGCCGAATCCTGCCGAGTTGCCGCTGAAGATGCAGTTGGTTAATGTCGGGCTGCAATCGTAGTTTGCCATCCCGCCGCCCCTGTCGGATGCCGTATTACTACTGAAATTGCAGTTGGTTATCGTCGGGCTGCCATTGCGGTTATACATCCCGCCGCCCCTATCGGATGCCGTATTGCTACTGAAATTGCAGTTGGTTAAAGTCGGGTCGCTGTAGTAATTGTACAAACCGCCGCCGAGGCCTGCCGAGTTACTGCTGAAAGTGCAGTTAGTCAATATTGAGTCGCTGTAGGAGTTGTATACCCCGCCGTCTGAGTTGCCGCTGAAGGTGCAGTTTGTTATGGTCGGGTTGTTGCTACAGTCATTGAGTATGCCAGATCCAGAGTTATCGCTGAAGGTGCAGTTTGTTATGGTCGGGTTGTTGCTACAGTCATTGAGTATGCCAGATCCAGAGTTACCGCTGAAAGAGCAGTTTGTAATGACCGGGCTGCCACCTTCATTATACATTCCACCACCATAGCCGGTGGAATTATTACTGAATGTGCAATCTGTTGCTGTTGTGTCACTGCCATGACTTTTTATTGCTCCGCCGTATTCTGCTGAATTGCCACTGAAAGAACAGTTGGTTACTGTCGCATCACAGTATTTATTTAATATTCCACCGCCGGTGCTACTGTCTGCCGAGTTACCTATAAAGGAACAGCCGTTTATTACCAGACTGCAATTGGCATTGTACAATCCGCCACCACCATAATAAGAGCTATACACAGAGGCTGAGTTTTCTATAAATGTGCAGTTGGTTATTGGTAGGCTGCTGCTACTGTACCCTACGTTGTATATACCGCCGCCGGAGTCGGACGCCGAGTTACCTATAAAGGTGCAGTTGGTTACAGTGGGGCTGCTGTAGCAAGAATAAATGCCACCGCCACAGTCGCTTGCCGAGTTGTTGATGAAGGTGCAGTTGGTTATGGTCGGGCTGCTATAGTAGGAATAAATGCCACCACCCGAATCAGATGAGTTGTTGGTGAAAACACAGTTAGTAATTGTCGGGCTATTATTAGTGCCACAGGAGACAGCGCTTCCTATGGCGTTTGTAATTGTAAATCCGGAAAGTATGGAATTACTTATTAGATCTCTATAACTGAAACTAAATCCTAAGCCATTGTTATTACAATCAATAATAGTATGGGCGACTACGCAGGGGTCAGCCGGGTTGATACTGCGAACTGTAATATCTTTGTCGAAAAAATAGATGTCAAAATTGCCTTCGCCTGTGTAGGTGCCTGGGAAAACGAGGACGACATCCCCATCCGATGCCGCATCAATCGCGGCCTGAATGGTTGAATAATCGCCCGGGACGTATAGTGTCGCGGCTGCTGCCATACCTGCAAATAGAAAGATACCCCCTAACAGAATTGTAAAAAATGCCGAAATCCTCACTTTTGTAACCTCCTAAATTAGATAGGGACTAAAATATATGATTTAGGCCGAAAAGTCAAGAAAAAAGATGCATAACCCCCGGTACCTATGGCATGGCATAGCCATAAAACCGGGGGCTAAATATTGCGTCGCCGTTCCGGCGACGGCTAAACACTCTGGATTCCTGTTTTCACAGGAATAACAAAGGGGATTGCCACGGCCTATGGTTTCGCAATGACAGATGGCGGATAAAGTTGCCAGAGGGGTGGGTTTTGCGTTAGAATATAAGGCAGTGGAGCTTAGGCGAGATAAGTCTATTCGTGAGATAATCTCCCGGCTGAAGACCGCAAAAGGCAACGAAGGGGCGGTAAAAGTCGAGGGGACGTGGGGGTCGTTCGCGCCGCTATTGGCGGCTTACATATCAAAGGAGCTCGGCCGGCCGATTTTGTATATTCGTCCGCATATTGATGACGCCGATAAGGCCGCTGACGATTTGCATACCTTCGGGGCTGAACAAATAGAAACCCTGCCCGCATGGGAAGGCGAAGAAGAGCTGGCGGACGCAACTGATGAAATCAGGACGGAAAGACTGAAACTCGTGTCTCGTGTCTCGGCCCTCGTCGCTCGGAAAAACAAAGGGCAGCTTATCATTCCGACATCGATACAGGCGATTTGCCAGCCGATACCAAAGCCGCAGGCGATGGAAAAAAGCTGCCTTCAATTGCAGATAGATAAGATAGTACCGCTTGAACAGGTTGTTGAGTGGCTGGTTGGAAATGGATTCGAGGGTGTGGAGAGGGTTGATTTGCCGGGGCAGTTCGCGCGCCGCGGCGGAATTGTCGATATCTATGCGCCGCTACTGGATTCCCGCTTGCGCGGGAATGACAAAGAGAGCGATTGTGCTCAAGCGATAAGGGTCGAATTCTTCGGTGACACAATAGAGAGCATCCGAGAAATAAATCTGGATACGCAGCGGTCGAGCCAGCAAATAAAAGAGGTCAACATTCTTTCGGCTGTGTGCGGTGCCGCCGTTGAAGAAAGGGAGCTTTTCGTTAATATCCTGCCGCAGGACACCATAATAATTCTCGAAGAGCCGAACGATATCGAAGAGGTCGCGAACGTATTTAGGCAGCGTGCTGAAAAAGCCGAGCGGCTTTACGATTGGCAGGATATTTACAAAGCGATAACAAAATTCACACAACTGCACATCTGCAGATTTGCCACAGCGACACAAGACGAATTTCTTAAGGTCGATATTAAAAGCGTGCAGCGGTTTCAGCACAGGGCCGCTTCATTATGGGCGGGGCATAAGGAGGCCTTGCAGGAATTAGTCAGCGAGGCGAAAGAAGGAAAGAAGGTCTGCCTCTACTGCGAAAGCTCTGCCGAGAACAAGCGGATAACTGAAATTATAACCGAGGGCGGCGAAAGTGTGCCGGCGAACTTTAAACTGCTGCAGGGATTCGTCCATCAGGGATTCGTCATAAACTTTCTCAACACAATCATAATAAGCCACCACGAGCTGTTCGGCCAATATGCGCTGCGGAGACGGCCGCGGATGGTGCAGGCGGGGGCACCGGTGGATACGCTCGCGGATTTACAGGCGGGCGACTACGTGGTGCACGCCTCTTACGGCATCGGTAAGTTTCTGGGAGCAAAAACCATACAGGAAAAAGGCGGCACGTCGGAATATCTCACGATTGAATACGCCGACGGTGCGAAAGTCCAGGTCTCTGTCCGCAATATCGCCTTGGTGCAAAAGTTCATAGGAACAACTCCGAAACGGCCGAAGCTCAGCAAAATCGGCTCGAAGAGATGGCAGAGGCAAAAAGAAAAAGTCGCGCGTTCTGTTCAGGACCTTGCCGGCGAGCTGCTTGAGGTTCAGGCACAGCGTCAGGCAAAAGGCGGGATTGCGTTCGGGGCAGACTCCGCCTGGCAGGCCGAATTCGAAGAGTCGTTCCCTTATCAGGAAACGCCCGACCAGACCGTAGCCTCCGAACAAATCAAGGCGGATATGCGGGAGCCTGTGGCGATGGACAGGCTCCTGTGCGGCGACGTGGGCTACGGCAAGACAGAGCTTGCGATGCGTGCAGCGTTTAAGGCGGTGGAGAACGGAAAGCAGGCAGCCGTGCTTGTGCCTACCACCGTACTGTGTGTGCAGCACGGTAGGACTTTTACCGAACGCTTCGCCGATTTCCCGATTAGCGTCGAGGTCCTCAACCGCTTCAAGACAACAAAGCAGGTGAAAGACATTATCTCGCGGACAAAACGCGGCAGGGTCGATGTGCTGATAGGGACACACCGGCTTTTGAGCAAAGATGTGGGCTTTAAAGACCTCGGGCTTTTAATCATCGACGAGGAACAGCGGTTCGGCGTCACAGACAAGGAAAAGCTCAAAAGACTGCGCTTCGACGTCGATGTCCTCACAATGACGGCCACGCCGATTCCGAGGACGCTGCACCTGTCGCTATTGGGCCTGCGCGATATAAGCTCGCTGACAACTCCGCCGCTGGATAGAAGAAGCATAGTAACGACCGTAACCGCCTACAACGATGAGCTTATAAAAAAAGCAATCTTCCGGGAATTAAATCGCCAGGGACAAGTGTTCTTCCTGCACAATAGAGTTAAGACCATCGAGAAAAAAGCGTGGGAAATCCAAAAGCTGATTGGTGACGCAAAGGTCGCCATCGCACATGGGCAAATGGCCAAGAGCGAGCTCGAAAAAGCGATGATAGATTTTGTGCTCGGCAAAACAGACGTGCTCGTGTGCACGACAATTATCGAATCCGGCCTGGACATCCCGAACGCTAACACGATTTTTATAAACGATGCTGACCGGTTCGGCCTGGCAGAGCTGCATCAGCTTCGCGGCAGGGTGGGCAGGTATAAACACCGGGCTTTCGCGTATATGCTGCTGCCGGCCTCAAGACCGATTACGCCGACCGCCGCGAAACGACTCAAGGCCATCGAAGATTACTCGCACTTGGGCGCGGGTTTTAGAATCGCGCTTCGAGACCTCGAGATTCGCGGCGCGGGCAATATATTGGGGGCCGAGCAATCAGGCCACATTCAAATGGTGGGTTACCAGATGTACTGCGACTTGTTGGCAGATACCGTCAGGAAACTAAAGAATGAGCCCGCCGAAGCCGAACCTGCCGCTGTTATCGATTTGGGTCTGACCTCGTATATACCGAAAAGCTACATACCGTCCGACAGGTACCGGATGGATATTTACCGCAGAATCGCGGTCACAAAGACGACCGAGGACTTGAAGCAGATGGCAAGCGAATTAGCTGACGTGTACGGGCCGGTGCCGGACGAAGTCGAATTGCTGCTGGAGTTGACCGGCATTCGAATAGATGCAGGTAAGCGCAGCATAAAAAGCATCGTCGCCTCCGGAAAAGATTTGATATTTTCATTCAGCAAAGACTCGAATCTGCAGGCCAATTCCCTCTTTGCCGGAGTGAAAGGAACGATACGGACTGCTGACCCGAAAACGGTATATTTACGTCTGCCGCAGAATTATTTTGAGCAGAAGACCCTAATGAACGTTTTGCGAAAGATTCTTAGCACTAATTCATAAAATGGCATATAATAAGCGGCAGGGTAAAGTATATATCTACAAATATTCGGCGAAAGATAAGCTATGCGTAAGTGTGTTTTTCTAACAATGTGGTTGATGTTGCTGACATACGGCTGCGGAGGCAGCAAGCCAAGATTCACCGACGAAGAGCTGAAGCATATCCCCCTTGCGCAAAAAGACGGCCTGCCGGAAGCCTCCGGCGGATTTGTCCTGGCGGTGGGCGACGAGACTGTAACATCTGATGAAATAATAACTGAGCCGTTATTAGACCATTTTAGGCCGATTGCGCAAAAAAGCAGTTTCGAGCAGTTCAAAAAACAGGCCGGACCTGAGCTTGAGCAGCTTATTTCGACGAGAGTATCGAACATCCTGCTTTATCAGCAGGCCAAAAGAGAGATGGGAGCGGGGGTAGATATCGATGATGCTCTGGAAAAGGCAACGGAATCAGAAGTAAGAAGATTCGTCGCCGGCTTCAACGGTGACTACGCCAGGGCGGAGCAGGCCCTGAAACAAATGGGGATGGATTGGCACAGCTTCAGAGAGTATCAGAAAAAGATGATTCTCAGCCAGGAATATGTTCGACAGCAATTGCCTGAGCACAAGCCTATCACTCACAGCGAGCTGGTAAGCTGCTACAATGAAATAAAAGAGGAATTTTTCGCCATGCCGGCAACGATAACGTTTCGGCTGATTGATATCCAAATACCAAAAGTGGAACCGGCGAGCCCGAATATCAGCCGGCCTGAACAGGCCAGAAAATTAGCCGCTGAATTGAAGGAACGGCTGGATAAAGGTGAAGATTTCGCCGAGCTGGCCAGGCAATATTCGCACGGGCACACAGCATCATCCGGCGGGCTGTGGCAGCCGGTGCAGCCGCAGTCCATCGCAAAACCCTACGATGTTCTCGCGGTCGAGGCGGAAAAAATTCAGCCCGGACAGATTGCCGGGCCTATTGAGGCGGGCGAGCATATTTTCATAATGAAGCTGGAAGAGAAATCGCCGAAAAGTTTCACGCCTCTTGAAAACGTACAAAAAGAAGTGGAGGCAAAAATCCTCTTTGACCGCCGCAAAAAAACCGCTGACGAGTTTGGAACCAATCTTGTGCAGCAGGCAAAACTGAACGAAATGGACGCCTTTATAGATTTCTGTCTGGAAAAAACTTACCGGATATGCAGCCGGTAGCTCAGGACTAATAAATGGAAATTGTAGCACACGGCATAGACCTCGTGGATTTTCCGCGAATAGAAGAGATGGCAAAGCGGCACGGTGAGCGTTTCCTGGATAAGGTTTTTACCGCCGCCGAACGAGCTTATGCCAAGGCAAATAAAAACGGAACAGAAAAACTGGCCGGCCGTTTCGCGGCAAAAGAAGCCATCCTTAAACTGATGGGAACAGGCTGGCGGGGCAAAATTGCCTGGACTGATATCGAAATAATAAATAACCCGGCAGGCCAGCCGGAGGTTGTTCTCTCCGGCGAAGTCAAAAAAATCGCCGACAAGCTCAAAATCAAACACATAAGCGTAAGCATTACCCACACAGCCAATTTCGCGATTGCATCGGCGGTAGCCCTGGTGAATTCCCATGAAAGCAAATGATTTTGACTGCATCGTAATAGGTGCTGGTCACGCCGGTGTAGAAGCTGCTTTCGCAGCAGCAAAAATCGGCGCCAAAACCGCCCTTGTAACTATCCGCAAAGACAAAATAGCTGAAATGAGCTGCAACCCCGCTATCGGCGGAATTGCAAAAGGACAAATCGTACGCGAAATCGACGCGATGGGAGGCCTAATGGGGCTGGCGACCGACGCAACAGGAATTCAATTTCGTGTGCTGAATCGCTCAAAAGGCCCGGCTGTCCAATCGCCGCGGGCACAGGCCGACAGGGGCAAATACGCAAAGTGGATGCAGCAGACGCTCCAGCAGACGGAAAATCTGACAATCATCGAGGCAGTAGCAACGGAGATAATCACCGAAGGACAGAAAGTTAGTGCTGTGCGGTGCAAAGACGGCTCGCAGTATCGCTGCTCCGCCGTGGTCGTGGCAACAGGGACATTCCTCGGCGGAAAACTGTATATCGGAAGTCACCACTGGGCCGGCGGCAGAATCGAAGAGCCGCCGAGCATAGAACTTTCACAAAGCCTGAAACAAATGGGTCTGGAGCTCGGGCGAATGGCGACTGATACGACGCCGAGACTGGATGCGGCAACCTGCGACCTTGACAAATTGCAAATTCAGCCCGGCGACGAACCGCCGGTGCCGTTTTCGTTTATGACCGAATCGATAGACCGTCCGCAGATTCCCTGCTGGATGACATACACAAATGAAAAGATACATAAGCTGCTCCGGGATAATCTCCACCGGGCGCCGCTTTGCTCAGGACAGATAAAAGGCACAGACCCCCGCTACTGCCCGAGCATCGAAGGCAAGGTCGTCAGGTTTGCCGACAAAACGCAGCATCGAATATTCCTGGAGCCGGAAGAAGAGGAAATCAAAACGATTTACTGTAACGGCATCTTTACCTCGATGCCCGAAGACGTCCAGGAGCAAATGCTTAAATTACTGCCCGGAACAGAAAATGCTCGCATCATTCGTTACGCATACGCTGTGGAGTACGACTATTGCCCGCCGATCCAGTTGCAAAACAGTTTGGAGACAAAAAAAATATCAGGGCTTTTTCTGGCGGGCCAGATTAACGGCACCAGCGGGTATGAAGAGGCGGCAGGGCAGGGTATCGTGGCCGGGATAAATGCCGCCGGAAAAATTCAGTCTAAAGAGCCGCTCGTTCTCGGCAGAGACCAGGCATATATCGGGGTGCTGATAGATGATTTGCTTACGAAGGGAGTCGATGAACCTTATCGAATGTTCACCTCGCGGGCCGAGCATCGATTGTCACTAAGGGCCGATAACGCGGATAGAAGATTGACGCAAATCGGCAAATCGGTCGGCCTTGTGGACGAATATCGATGGCAAAAATTTCAAAATAAGCTGAAAAACATAGACAAACTTAAAAGCTATCTGAAAAACACGCGCCCGAACGGCCTAAGCCTTTGGGAACATTTGCAACAGCCAAATAATCCTATCGCGTGGCAATTGGCCGAGAATCCTGACGTTAAAAACACGGCTTCCAGCGACGTATTAGGTGCGGCAATTATTGACGCCAAATACGAAGGTTATTTAGCTAAGCAACAGCGGCTGGCGGCCGGCCTGCAAAATCTTGAAAACAAAAAGCTTCCGCCTGATTTGGATTACAACAACATCCTGCATCTTCGGGCAGAGGCGAAAGAAAAGCTCTCGACCTTCGGGCCTGCTACCTTGGGGCAGGCAAGCCGCATAAGCGGTATAACGCCTGCGGACATTACTGTGCTGCAAATACACCTGAAAAAAAATTCCAAGTAATGCTTCTATTTACTCTGCGGATTACGCCCTTGTTCACTATCAGTCTTCTTTGCCTTTACAGAATCGAAAAACTGACTCCTCGCAATGACCTCGTCAGAACTCATCGAGCATAATTCTTCAAGGGTCGTCTCTTTCAAACACTTTTCAATTATGCGGTAACCAAGATAATACCCCGTCTTTTCAGGAAAGCCGTCCGGCGGCGCCGCAAACCCCGTTCCGCCGCATATATATTTTTTCTCTATCCCAAGCCCGTTCTTATTTAAATCCTGTCCAATGGTATCTATGATTAATTTTTCATTCTGAATGCACCAGTCAACCGCATCTCTCGGCATCATCCATAGGCCCTCATAAATAGATGTATTCGCCTCGATAATGCCCGGAAAAAAAGACGCTACGCCCTCATCAACTATCAAGTCACCGAGAAGTCTTGTTTCTTTTCTCGGCTTGTACTGGCGATGAAGACAATGTGCATATTCATGAACTATAATCGACGGAAGTACTTCCGGCTTATACTCTACCGAAATGAGAATGGTGTTTCTTCCGAAAATCGGCAGCATCAAACAGTCCTTGATCGGGCTTAAAAAGAAACATATATCTATCTCGTTTCTCGGTGCCAGGACTCCGTCACATCGTCGCACAGCCGACTCGTACATGGAACAAATCTTCTGGTCGTTGACGTCCTTGAGAACCTGCCGATACCCGATTTCTGAAATATTCGCAATCTTCTCAGGAAAACTGTCCGCCTTTATCAGGCCCCATTCCCGGTATTTTTCGTGAAGTCTGTTCACGGCCGGATACGGGTCTAATACGTATTTCTGATAATTTTCCCACGTATGTTCGGACTCGAGAAATTTCTCGAATCCTTTATACGCAAGTATCACCTTGCAGTTTTTTGTGTTATTTTTACTTAGATTTGAACCGTCCTCCTGGGAATATTTGTGGTCTTGTGAATATACCGGTACAGCAGAAAAAATCAGCATGGCCGCAAAAAAGCAATATCGCCGCATTCGTTTCTCCTTTCAACAAAAACTGGTTACTCAATACAACCGCAGTCTAAATTGCCTCTGTTACGGTTTTATTACGGTACTATCCTTTTTTGGTGTTTTTTTGAGGGAGGAAAAATCAATCAAACGCACATCTGCCCGAAGACTAAAAACGGCTGATTTGAAGATTCTTTTATTTCTTTAATTGCAGCGACTTAGCAAAAACCGCACCCACCAAACCGGCAAATTTTTCGCATCAATCGCGCAAGTCCGCCCTATTTATAGAAAGGAGGTACTACGTTATGAAAAACCAAAAACTTTACTTTGTCCTTTTGTGCCTTAGTGCCTTTGTGGCTCAAATTCAATCAATCAAAAACAACAAATTATGCAAAACGAACCCAATTTCCGAAATGCCAAAAATAAGCTTAAATCCTTATTTGACAATTACTAACAACTACGAACCACGAACTATGAACTACTTAAAACGAACCCAAACGAACCCAATTTTTCCGGACTGCAAGAAGTTGCAAAATGACTTTTTGTGTGCAAACAATATTAACTTATGGTAAAAGAGCGGCCTTTTGTCCGTTGTGTAAGGGTGCTTGAAAACAGATGTGGTTATATTTAGGCATATTTTCAGCCGTATTCCTCGGGCTGTATGACATTACGAGAAAGCACGCCCTGCGCGGCAACGCCGTGCTGCCGGTGCTGTTCTTTGCGACGCTGGCGGAGGCCCTGCTGCTTTTGCCGGTGGCGCTGCTTAGCCCAACGGCGCCTGAGTTTATGACCCGGCTGGGCCTGTTCATCCCTCAGTTTGGCTGGACGGCACATCTTTTATTCTTCTCAAAAGCGATACTTGTGGCCGCAATATGGATGCTCGGATATTTTTCAATCAAGCATTTGCCGATTTCGATATACTCGCCCATCAGCGCATCCGGCCCCGCATGGACGCTTGTAGGCGCGATACTGATTTTTGGCGAGCAACTGACCGTAATGCAATGGGCGGCGTTCGGCATTCTTATTGTTTCCTATTATATTTTCGCCATCGTCGGAAGCCGCGAAGGAATCGTATTTCACACCAACAAATGGGTAATCTTTTTGTTTATGGCGGTTTTACTTACCGCGGCGAGTTCCCTTCTCGACAAATATCTCATCCAGACACTTGGCTATTCAGCTGTTGGCGTGCAGGTTTGGTTTATATTGTATATGGTGCCGATATTCGGCTTTGCCGTTTTGGCATTCTGGCTGCCCAGCCGCGCCAAACACACGCCTTTCGAATGGCGATGGATTATTCCGCTTATCGGTGTATTGTTGACTATTGCGGATATTGCATATTTTAAAGCCATCGGCTGCGAGGGGACGCTCATTTCATTGTTGGCAGCGGTCCGCAGCAGCAGTGCGGTTGTTTCTTTCCTGGCGGGCGCTATTTTTTTCGGCGAGGTTCGCATGCTTCAAAAATCATGGGCCTTGGCGGGTGTCCTTGTCGGCGTCTTCCTTCTTTTCCTTTCGCACTAAAAGCTCAAAAAAACGGCGGGATGCATAATGCAGCCCGCCGCTGATAACTTTGGTTTTGCTTTAATTTTTTACTATCTGCCTAATTGTTTTTTCGCAGCCGCGATGACCGCCTCTGAGGTAATGCCGAACTTTTCGTAGCAGGTTTTATATGGCGCCGATGCGCCGAATGACGACATCCCGATAAAGACGCCCTTGTCGCCGAGCCATTTGCCCCAGCCCATCTCCACGCCGGCTTCGATACCGACCCTAACCTTAACGGCCGGCGGAAGGACAAACTCTTTATATTCCGTGCTCTGCTTTTCAAACAGCTCCCAGCACGGCATACTTATTACGTTCGCCTTGATATTTTCTTTCGCCAGCCCTTCTGCTGCACATAAGGCAATGGAGACCTCCGAACCGCTTGCCAGTAGGAGAACATCTGGCTTGTCAGTCCCGACGAGGACGTATGCGCCTTTATTCAGGTCTTTTGCGGGGCCGTATTTGTTCTGGTCAAGTACGGGCAGCCCCTGACGGGTA
Organism: Phycisphaerae bacterium; assembly: GCA_028714855.1. NCBI lineage: Bacteria > Pseudomonadati > Planctomycetota > Phycisphaerae > Phycisphaerae bacterium. The sequence continues at coordinate 255,117 of JAQTLP010000002.1, forward strand.
AGCAGCATGACAGCAGGTTCTTGATGCTCTAAAGCGTACTTCCACACCTGTGCCGTCTCGTTTGCGTCGGCAGGCCTGAACACATTCAAGTTCGGTATCGCCCGAAGGCTCGCCAGATGCTCTACCGCCTGATGCGTGGGCCCATCTTCGCCGACGCCGATACTGTCGTGGGTGAACACGAATATGGTCGGATACTTCGACAAAGCAGCCAGACGAATTGCCGGCCGCATATAATCGCTGAATACGAAGAACGTCCCGCCGTATGCCCTTGTCAGGCCGCTGATGGAAATCCCGTTCATTATAGCGCCCATTGCGTGCTCTCTTATGCCGTAACGAATATACCTGCCGTCCCGCGAGTCTTTTTGAAAGTCTTTGGCTCCGGCAAATCGTGTGTTGTTCGAAGGCGTCAAATCCGCAGAGCCGCCCAAAATCAGCGGCAGTTTCGGCATTACCGCGTCTAGGGTTTTTCCCGATGCCTGGCGTGTCGCAAGGGATGTGCCTGGGTCAAATTTCGGCAATAGCTCATCTAAATTGACGCCCAACTTACCTGCGACACCGTCACGGAATTGCTGCGCAAGCTCCGGATGGCTTTGAGCATATTTTTCAAACATTTTATTCCATTTTCCTTCAGCCCGTTTGCCTCTATCGACGGCCTTGCGCATGTGGGCGAGGGCTTCTTCCGGAACAACGAAGCTCTGCTGGGGGTCCCAGCCGAAGTTTTCCTTAACCAGTTTGATTTCATCTGCACCAAGAGGTGAGCCGTGCGCTTCGGAGGTGTCCTGCTTGTTTGGGCTGCCGAAGGCGATATGCGTTCGCAATTTAATTATCGTTGGCCGGTTCTTTTCCCTTTTGGCTTTTCTTAACGCCTTCTCAAAAGATTCCATATCGTTACCGTCACCCTCGACTGGTATAACGTTCCAGCCGTAGGCTTTATAACGCTTCGCTACATCTTCAGTAAAAGAAATCTTCGTATCACCGTCGATTGAAATGTGATTGTCATCGTAAATAACAATCAGGTTATTCAACCCCAAATGCCCTGCCAGCGAACAGGCCTCTGCGGATACCCCCTCCTGCAAATCGCCGTCACCGGCGATTACATAAATCATATAATCGGTAACGGGGAAACCTTCCCGGTTGAAATAACCTGCCATGAACTTTTCAGCTATTGCCATTCCGACCGCGTTGGAAATTCCCTGCCCTAACGGCCCTGTAGTAACTTCAATACCGAGCTCGGGGTGACGTTCCGGATGCCCCGGTGTCCTGCTGCCCCATTGGCGGAAATTCTTCAGTTCTTCCAGGCTCAAAGGGAAGCCCGTCAAATGCAGCAGCGAATACAGCAGCATACTGCCGTGTCCCGCCGAGAGGACAAACCGGTCCCTGCCCTGCCATTGCGGATTAGCCGGATTGCATCGGAGGTGTTTCGTCCAGAGAATGTATGCCGCCGGCGCCATTCCCATCGGCATTCCCGGATGGCCGGAGTTGGCCTTCTGAACCGCATCAACGGACAAAAACCGGATTGTTTGAATGCAAAGCTCATCAAGCTCGGACAGCCCGGGGTTTTTAACGGATATCTTCATTGTTATATTCCTAAAATAAGGGTTTCTAATGTATCTTTGTTGGCAAAACGAAGGAAACAGGGTAGCTTAAAACAGTTGTATTTGCAAGGGTTTTATTGCTTTGATAGCTGGTTTGGAGCTGGAAGCGCCAGCTTGACAGTGCCTTTAAAAACAGCCGAGGCCTATGCCGATTACTCGGCATAGGCCCCGGATTGGTGCAAAGTCTATGTCATCTCGCATTGATTAGCGAGGATACATCTGCTCGGTAAGCCATCTATCAACTAGAAGGGCAAAGTCTTTGAAGTTAATCCTTCGTTGGCCTTTCGCTTGCTCACCAATGTACGGAGGTGTTTCATTAGCATCATACACCTCAGCAGATGACGGTATCGGAACCCACAGCGAGCCGTCTAAAGGAGTCAGGTCAGCCAGATATGCTACCTCATTGGGCTCCAGACAGCGATCGTAGATGCGGACTTCGTCGATGTAGCCGTAGAAGGCCTCTGGGCAATTCGGCCAGGCGTTTTGATCCTGGGTTACGCCGATAGTCAAGAAAATGTTGGCGTCATCTCCGCGGCTGAAGTGCCATGGTCCGGTATTTACTTGTCCGCCATTGAAATAGAGCCTGGCTTGGCTGTTTGCGTCTTCCGGGTTTTGCACAGGATTCGGAGGATTCGCATACGTGACAGCCACGTGCACCCACTGGTTGATGTACCGCATCATTAGGTCATCCGCACTATACACATCCTCATTTCTTGACCGTATAGCAAATCCGCCCTGTTGACCGTTGGTGTCAACTTCAAGCATCCAAACCATGCTGGTATTATCCCAGCCGCGTCTTTTACCCAGTATTCCCTGGGCCTTACTACGGAGATAATCGTCCCAGTATCGCGGCCCTAACCACCTGACCCACGCAGACAAGGTCATTGCGTTAGCATCACTGGCATCGTAGGCACCGAATCCAAGGCGCAAATCACCAAAGGTTGTGCCGCACTGAACCCTGGAGCCCTGTAGGCCGGCCATGTAGATGCATGGGTTAAGCGTATTGCCATCGTAGCCGGGTGTCGCCCATGTGGTGCCGAAATGACTTGGCGGGGTAGTAGCATCGTTCCATGTAGTCCCGATCCATTTAGTTTCGTTGGGCTCGGTATGTACCCTGTTGCCGTCTCCCTCGTTCAGCGGGTAGTATACAACAGGATTACCGTTAAGGCTCGGGTTGCGCGTCGCAATAAGCGCATCCCTGTCAAGCCAGGCGTCTGCCATTGCCTCAATCTCGAGATAGTCTATCACGCAGTCACCGGCAGGGGCGCCAGCTGGAGCGTAGTCAAAGGGAACAAAGTCGGCATCGCGCTCCACAAGGGCGCATCTGGTAGCATAAATCTGAATATCCTCAAAGTACACTGTGCCTTGGCCTCTGGTGGTTGTATCGCCGAAGCCGATAATAATCCTTGAAACATTAGAAAGGTTGATGCTCGGATTTTTATCTTCGAATTCCGCCAGGGCAATATTCCACTCTTGCCACTCTTCTGCCCTTATGTCGTTCATATCGCCTTTGTATAGTACTTTCGCGGTATTCGTGCCATCGGTCAGTGTCACATACATCTTCTCAGTGACGGCATTGGTGGATATGCCATAGAACCACATCGTCAGTGATTTGGCGTTCATCCCAAGCCAGTTCTTGTCAATATGCAATTGAGCGTCTCCGGTGCCGAGGTCCGCTCTGACCTCAGAGAAGTATGGCGTGAGGTTGTTTCTATACCAATACCGCATCGAATACGGCCCGTCACCGTGGTTCGGGTCTGTTGCAGCATAAACTCGCGCCTTAGTTACGGGTGTACCCTGGGTCGTGGTATCCTTCCAGGTATCAACAATCCTGTCAGGCCATGTGACGTCATACACATGATTAAAGTTGTCCACGAGAGAGTTCGGAGATGTCGTAAAGCCCCAAACCTCACCCTTATAAACATTTAAATCTCCATCCGTTTCATCGACACGCCAATAGTAGGCTGTGTCTAACGCGAGGAAGCCGGCGGCGCCATATGGGTCATAACCGGTGTTCTGGCCAACAGTGAGCCCTGGGCCAATCAGCAGGGGTGAATTTTCGTCGGCATCGTTGACATCGTTGTAATCAGTGCCGAGATATAAATCGTGATAATCAACGTCTTCGCCGTTTCTCCATTTAAGGTCCGTACGTACGGGTACGTTTTCTGTCCCATCAAACGGCACCGGACGGTGGGCATATGGTGTCTCGACAAATGCTATAAATGCGTTCGGTTCCACCTGTAAGGCGTTGACAAAGGCAAAAGGCTGGGTTTCAGGACTGTTTGGCCCCCTTTCGCTTGTCAGGACAATCCTGCCAAATTCATCTGAGGTGGCTCTTCCCCAAAAGGCCCACTTCCAGAAATCTTTAGAGGCGGAGAGAGAATAGTTGTCCTGCAGAGGCTGATTTACCGCTCCGCCCATGAAATCGGTATCAAAAAGAGGTGTGCCGTTGGCAGACCATTCAGCGACTCGATTAGCATCTCCGGTGCTTTGGGCGTCCCATGCCCATATCATTATGTTGCAGTCTCGGTTGATGCCAAGTCCCCATAGCGTGATTGTAACTCCGCTTGGCCGCACCCCAAAGACAAAATCACGATATATTTTTTCGCCTGCCCGCGGGGAATAATAGCACGGGTCGCCAAGCATCAGGGGTGAGCCGGCGTATCTCGACCATCCGCCGCAGGGGTCATCGCGTCTGGTTGAGTTAATGCTGCCGCCGAGGTCAATTGTGATACCATTTACATCGCTGCCGGTGTCTTCGAGGGTAAACGCAACAAAACTGGTATGTGTGTTTGGGTCGTTATTATCCGGCGTGTAGTTAAGGTCCAGCCGCAGTACGGGTGGTGTAGTTACAGCGTCGGTGGTTGCGGAGCGAGCAAGCGCCCAGCTGGTCATATTCAAAGCGCTATCACGTGCCCTAACCCTGAATGTATGCACAGTACTCGGGGTAAGGCCTGTAGCAATGTAGTTGGTGTCTGTTTGCCATGTGCTGCTGGCTGCGGGGACATCGGAGCACTCAAACAAGTACTGTATAGGAATACTATTGGCTTGATCCAGAGCAGTTACGGAAGCCATCTGAATTGAGGTTGGCCCAAGTGTTATCGGGACAATCCGCCACTTCGCAGGGACCGGCCTTGGAGCAGTGGTATCTGCGCCGTAGCTGCTGCATACCAGGCTTAGCACCAGGACGAGAGTGGCTAAAAACAGAAACTTTTTATACATGATATTCCTCCTAAAAAATAAAACCTTAAAATTATTCTCCAGTTATGCGCAAAAATATCATTTTGTTTTCAACAAGCGCAAAAAACACACTTTCCTTGTGCAACGAGCACCAAGACTTTCACATTAGTCGGCGTTTGTCTCAAACAACCTTTAACAAAACAAGCGACAAAACCCTCACTGAACACTGTGCTTGTTTAATTAACCCTTCTGCCTAAGAACCCAAAAATCCTCAAATTTCACACATCTCATTTAAACAACAAACCAGGCAAATGTCAATAGAAATCTGGCGAGTTATGAAATTTTTATAGGACCGCTGACAGGCTGTTATTTTGCGCAAAAACAACATCATTTTGCGCATGGCCATTATGGGCACAACAGAGAAAGGTTTAAGTTGTGTGTTTACAGAAGGTTATAAATGTTTGTGTTTGTAGTCCAATTCAACGGTGCGGTCCAAATTTGGTTGCCTCGCGTCCACCTTCGAAAATATTACGGTTTTCTTGTTTTGGATGGGGGCTATTAATACTGAAAAGCCGGTTTTGGTGCTTAGCTCAGCATTTCGACCGCTATTCGTGCGACTTCACTGCAGGCTTTTTTCTGAACCAGCGGTTCAGCCAGGTGGATAAGCGCATCGCTGGTTTGAGCCAGTTTGTCACTATCTTCCAGAAGCAGCTCTATAGTTGCCAAAACAGGTTTAATAGAGCTGAAATACGGCATAAATTCCGGCACTAATTCTTTATTTGCCAGGATATTGACCAGGGACAGGTATTTTGTTGTTAGCAGCCATCGCCCGAGCAGATGCCAGAGGGTTTTGCTGGATTGATACATTATTACCATAGGACAGCCGACTGCTGCGACTTGCAGGGTGGCGCTGCCGCTGGTAACAATCGCAAAATCGGCATTGCGGGCTGTTTCGCAGACTGAGCCGATGGCGTATTTGCACTGAAAACCGGGAATTTGAGCGTTTTTGAGGGTTTTTTGCCTGTCGGCGTCAACGGCCACGGTGGTGAAAGCGGCATTGGGATATTTTTGCTTCAGGCGGATTGCTATCTGCTGCATCGGGACCCAGAGCGTGTTTATTTCGGCGGCTCGCGAGCCGGGCAGAATGGCGAAATGGGCGTTTTCAGCATTAAAATCGAGGTATTTTTTTCTATAAAGGGTCAAAGGGGGGCTTAATTCATCGAGGATGGGGTTGCCCACAAAGGTTGTATCGATGCCCCTTTGGCTGAACCAGTCCTGCTCGAAAGGCAGTATGCAGCAGAGTTTATCGCAATATTTTTTCATTTTTCTGATGCGCCAGCCGGCCCAGCTCCATAACTGGGGGGCGACGTAGAAAAGGGTTTTAAGGCCGGCTTTTTTGGCGGCTTTGGCGATGTGGAAGTTGAAGGCGGGGGAATCGCAGACGATAACCAAGTCAACATTATTGCTTTGCAGGTAACGAGTTATGCGTTTTATGAGTTTGTAGAAGAAGCCGGCCTGGGCGAAGGCGTTGTAAATCATAGCGGCTCTGGCAACGGTGGTTTCGAGGAGGTGACAGCCGGCGGCGGCCATTTTGGGGCCGCCTACGCCGACGAAGTCGATGCTGTAACTGCTTTGCTTTAAGGCGGTTATGAGGGCTGCGCAATGGGCGTCGGCGCTCGGCTCGGCGGCGCTTATAAAGATGCGATAGGTTTTATCTGCTTCAGGCATAAGCTATCCGCCACAGGCGGACAAGGGTATTATCGAGATTTAAAGGGTTTGGGCAAGAGTTTGTCGGCAGACGAAGGTAAATTTTGTAAGATATCTTTAGCCAAGAGAGCTTTAAGATGGGGGGAATGGGTAATTGGGGGTAGCACCAAACGCGCAAGTTGGTGTTTTTAGGTGGGTGTAAAGTGGTGGAAATTGCTAAAAAGCGCTAAAAATGCGCGCAAAAGTGAGACAAAATGCGCAGAAAATGGTTGAAATTGCAGTGAATTTTTTACCCCCTTGCGCAAATGATTGATTTTTGCGAATATGTAAAAAATCAATCAAAAATCCGAAGCACTAAACTCGAAATCCTAAACAAATTCAAATTACCAAGATACGAAATTCAAAACGGGAAATTAGCCGTGAAGAAAAATTAGACGCAGATTACGCAGAGGTTTTTTTACTGCGCGCGGTCTGCTGTCTATGCGTATGCTGTCAAACTATAGTGGACGGATATGCTTGCTATGCCATATTGTCGAAGATGCAAAAAAGCCTCCACATGTTTCTCCTTGAGAGCAATCTTTACATTCTTTGAGATATATATTTTTCCAATCAGAAATACTATGTACTGAAAAAGACCATAAGGACCTGTCTATCGTACAAAGCTGATGATTATAAATTGAAACATTAATATTATGTGAGACGAGTTCTTCGACTGCATCGTTCAGTTGGTGTGAATAATCAACCGGGTCAATCCAGATATCCTTGATATTGAGTTTAGCTTTTCCAATCGGCTCTAATCCCATAATTGCAACATGGTCAACAAAAGGAAAGTTTCTAGCAATAAAATGTCCCCAGTCTGGAAGTCGCTGGTAATTTTGCTTAATAATAACATTGCGTATTTCTATGTGCTGATCACAACGTTTCAAGTTATAGATACCTCTTATAGTTTGATCAAAAGCACTATCTGACTGAACAATAAAATTATGCAGATACGCTAAATCTGCATACAATGGAATTCCAAACAAAAGACTTGGGTGCCCAATTTGTAGGAACTCACGGCAAAGTGACATATAATTAAACATCCTTCCATTTGAAAGAATATCTACTGCTGTATTCGGCAAATAATTCTTGCATAGAAGGATAACTTTTAGAAGATCATCAGGGTATAAACTCGGTTCACCACCACTTATACCCAGATTTTGAGTGTCCATACTCATCAAGGGAATTGCTTCTGACCACGTGTCTAATAAACAACCTTTTTTTACTCCAGGTGATGGCTGAGGACAAATAATACAGTTACAATTACAATCATCGGTTAAAAAAATAACATTGGACGTGGAGTCCTTTCTATAAAGAACAGATAGGTTTCCAGTCTTTGGAGAGTATTCTATTATATCACCCTGTTTTAGATAGTTTAACTCTTCCGGCAAATTGATAATTTTATGATAATCACAGTCGTTTGCGGGTTGAATCCCATTTTTAAGGATGTATAACAAAAAACCTTCAGGAAAAGATTCCATTTTATCCGCAATCAACAGCGATTCTTTTGCGCGCAATGATTTTGGCAAAGAATAATTTTCATTTATTCGTGTAATAACAGGAATACCATCTGACTTATTTTTGATGTGTGCACAAAGTTTTAGCATATAACTTATCTAAGCCCAATAACGTAAAACCTTCGCTGCTTTTTTATTATCCTCTAAAAGGAGAATAAGATGTCGAATGACTTCATAATTTTTCCTGCAAAAGTCACTCGTAGGTTTATAACCAATGATATCTCCTTGCATTCTATAATGCCTGACAGGATCGCTCCCACAATAAGGTTGAAAACCACATTCATAACATTCAGGCATGCCTTCTGTCATTGTTGTATTAATTGTGTCAAGCAAGAAGTCAGACAGCATGATCTCTTTGAAACTATGTTGTAGAAGGTTTCCTATGCAAAAGAAATCATCTCCCATTGCAGAAAGCATCCTTGCCTCGTCGGAGGGAAAAACCCGTCCGTCATAGTTAAATACTATTCCGCTGATGCCTATACCGGCTGGAGATTGCAAATCAACAAATCCGGTAGGGAATGGTGTTAGCATTTTTCTTAGGATGAGCGAAGAAAAATCTTCACGAAAGTTTATTCCTGAATAATTAAGTTCTAAGATATATGCCAAAACACTTTTGTAAAATTGAATCCATTCGGTTATATCATAGCTGAAGTCATTATCTTCACTACTTGCGAATCCGTAAGGATTTATTACTCTCAGAAAAATAGATGAAAGACCTTGTCTTATATACTCATCCACAATTTCGGTAGGATATTTTAAACTCATTTTGGTCGTGGTCATTAACGCGGATAATTTATCAGATCCCAGAAATTCTTTGACCATAGCTATTCCTTCTATGGTTTCATTATAACTATCTCCTCCATATCGAGGACGATTATGATTGTGCAACTCTTTGTGGCCATCTAAAGAAGTAGATATATATACTTGGTGTTCCATACAAAACTGTAGAATTTCGCGCGTCATATTTGAAAGGTTTGTCGTGATAACAAATTGAACATCTCTTTTTTCTGAAAGATTTTTGTGAGTAGTTCTTTCTATAATATATTTAACAACATCGAAATGCAATAAAGATTCACCGCCCTGAAACTCTACCTTAATAGCAGGTGACGGGCTTTTAAACATAAAGTCTATAGCTTTATCAGCAATCTCCTCCGTCATATCAAAACCTTCATCTGATTTTGATCTATGAGATACTTGGCAGTAAATACAAGAATGGTCACATCTTCTTGTTGTTACAAACATAAAAAGGCTAGTGAACTGACGCAAAAAAGACATCTTTGTGCGGTACTTCGTTGATAACATATCCACAGACACTGTTGAGTCTCTATCTAATAGAAAATGCCTTGATTTCAGTGAGTTGTACAGTTCGGAATCGTAGGATAGATTATGTTTGATCAGTGCTTCAAGTTCTTGGCGGTTTACTACAAAATACTCTCCCGCAAAGTTTGACAAAAAATATTTCTCTGGGGCAATATGGGAAAACCGGAATGGTAAAAGACTATAATTGTCACAAAACTTTGTCCTATGGTCAGTTAATAATTTTTCTAAGCTTGGCATGATCTAATTTTGGGCTCAAGATTCTTTTCATCAAGCATCAAAAGAAGCTATCTTTTTAGGGTCCAATCTGTAGTTAGCATCATCTCCTTCTTGGTCAATGAGTGAAGTCGCGGAAAAGGCCTGCGCTAACAGAATATTCCTAATATCCTTGGTTTCCTCTGATACTAATTCTCTTAATTCCTGATCCAGAACTTCGTTGTAAAATTCTTCTCCGATATTGAAAAAGCTAACATTGGCGTTCTTGACCTCAAAAGTTATAGCTATTTCATCCTGACTTTCCTCGTCAATTTCAATATAGTACTTGTCCCCGAATTTGTAAGCAGCTTTTTTAATAGAGATAAGGCTATAGATATTTCTATTTAATAGTACCTTGCATTTCTTATTATTTGGATTTTCACTCATTACGCTATTATGGCTTTGAACGTTTGCGGAATTTACTTAAAAGCCACCCTCCGAGAAACGCCGCGACACTAAACCCGAACCACTTTACATGACTTGAACTATTATTATTCGTCTTTAAACTAGGGATATTTGTGTCCTTGCTGATATTTGCCGCTTTGACCGAAACAATTTTTGCCTTAGTTGATGTGCCGCCCACTCCAGTTACTTTTAATGTAACGGTATATTGCCCCGGTGAACGATAAATATAAGTTGGATCTCGTTCATCGCTTGTATTTCCATCCCCAAAATCCCATAACCAACTGGTGATATTTCCTTGTGAACGGTCGGTAAAACGGATTTCTTCGGAAACATCCTTGGGTTGCGGAAGAAGAAAGTCAGCAGTAATTTTCTCACCCTCTACGGTAATATAACCTATTTTAGTATTAGAAGTACCTTGACCAGCAACTTCAAGTTTTACGGTATAGCCACCTGCTACCTTGTAGGTATGTTTAGGATTTTGCTCGGCGCTGAAACTGCCATCTCCAAAATCCCATAACCAACTGTCGACGCTCCCTGTTGATTGATCAACAAAACAGATTTCTTCCAGAACAGCTAAGGCTGATTTTGATATTTTGTAGTCTGCTTTCAACGCTACTATAGGGGTTGTAGGTGTACTTAAAGTTGTAGGTACACTCGGAGTTATGGGTGTGCTCGGAGTGAACGTGGTAGAAGAATAATGAGAACTATGTGAGCTTGAACGATGGGAAGAATGCGAGCTATGCGATCTATGTGAACTGTGGGATCGGTGAGCAACCCATATACTTTTTGGACTATCTGCTTCCCTCAATACTAAAGCACCGGGTAAAAATTTCTTATTAACTGCACTAACAAATTGAACCTGTTTCTTGGTGTCTTGTATTATGCGAGCAATAGGCGAATCAACTTTTGCTGTTGACGTTAAAGATAACAATGTGGAAGTGGCCAAAGCAGTTCCACCCAGCTTAGCCCAACTTGAACGGTAACTGCTCCGCGGTATGTGTCCTTTCTGGTGTTACATACGCACAACCTTTAGCTTAGGTCACAACGCCTCTATAATAGAAAGGATAACTAAGTTTACATAAAAAGCAATAGATAAATTGTATACTTATTATTCCGCTGCAATATTGCGGGGGCGATTCATTTATGATTTGCGATTTGGGAGTAAATTTTAAGCGTGTGCAACCCCCAGCGGACAACTTTTTGCGCCAAGTGATATAAGTCCTTGCGCCCTAAGAAATTCGCCTTCATAATACTCCTGAATAGAATTCCTTTGAAAGGAGATGTTATGGAAGGCGAATTATGGAAGCGATTGTACGGGC